>JAGAAY010000052.1 GCA_017615065.1 Bacteroidales bacterium
GCGGTTGGGGATGACGGGGGGAAGGACGATGGAGAGTTCGATGAAGCCGGCGTAGTCGGGGCCGTCGTACCACGGGGTTTGGCAGATGAGTTTTTTGACGCCTTCTTTTTCTACGGTGTAGATGTTGGTGCGGGGGTTGGAGAGCATGTCGGCAAGCTGGGTGCGGGCCGGCTCCGGATGGCAGTCCAAGACGTTATTGCCTATGATGTCCGGCTGGCCCGGCTTAAGGAAAGTTCTGCGGGATTTCCCGTTCATGTCCAGGATAGTGCCGTCTTTGGCACATACGGTGACCGCTAAGTCGGCACCTTCGAAATAATCTCTTTTCATACTTTTGCCGGATATCCACGAAATCCTTAATATAGTGTGGTCTGGTTGGATATCTGGAAGGGTTTTAAGGGTTTTTGTCTGTTTTTGTTGCCGGATATCCAGGAATAGTACCCTGGAAGGCCGATTCTGTGGATATCCGGCAAAAAGGTATTATTCGCCGGGGCGGATGTATCGGTCCCCGGTGACGTCTTTTATGGCGTCGATGAAGGCGGGGGCGTAGGGAGGGGAGGTGCGGCGGCCGGGGGCGAGTTCACCGCCCGAGCTGGGGAGCATGATCTGGTCGTTGTGTTTCACAATGAGCAGGCGGGCCAGTTTGTCCCAGCGTTTCATCATCATGTCGGTGTAGGAGATGGTTTTGCCCGTGAGATAATCGGCAAGTTCGCCGGGGGTGAGGGACAGGGAGTGCTCGTCGACATCGGACTGATCGGCCTCGTAGAAGTCTTCAAGTTCTTTCTGGGCGTCCCAGAGGTCGCCGATCATGGCGCTGTAGCGGGGGTAGATCATGTTGGCCACGAAGTTGTTCATCCAGAAGGCGCTGCCTGTGCTGAATTCGCGGACGTCGTTGTTTTCGCGGCGGAAGGGCTCGGGGATGCGGTTGATGCCGCAGTAGACGGGGACGTAGGCCACCATCGACGCATCGTCAAGGTTGAAGTATGTGATGCCGCCAACGGCGTCGGGGAGCCAGCAGCGCATGCGGCAAACCATGGTCATGCCGCTCTGCTGACAGCCTATCGGCCTTTCGCGGAACATCGGAGTGCCGTCGGAGGCCTTGAAATTCACGGGCTGGTTGCGGTAGGGCGATGCCCAGGGGCCGGCGCTCACATCGGCAGTCATGTCAAGGGCGGTGCCTTCGTAGTGGTCGCGCATATCGGCCTGGATGTCGCGGTAGCTCACCTTTGCGTCGGGCTTGATCCAGAGGGGGAGGTCGTCGTGCTCGCTGAGGTCGCCGTTCAGGAAGGGGAGGTAGGCGTCCATGGCGGCATCGTCATAATGCCGGCGGAAGAAGCTCCAGACGCGCGCTTCGCAATACCGGATCTTGCCGAAGCTCATCGGCCCATAGGCTTCGCGGAAGCTGAAATCTTTGTCGATGCCGTCGAAATACCCCATCTCGCGGGCGAAGGAGATGACATCGGCCGAATACATGCACTGGTCGGGGACGATGAAGAAGCCTTTCTTTTTGTCCACCCTCTTGGCCTGGGGGAACTGCCTGATGCGGCTGGAGTTGGCATAGGCCGATATGCAGTCGTCGGGCACGCGCATGGCCACCCAGACGGCGCCCTTGCGGCCTTCTCCCTTGCCGATGATTTCCACGATCCAGGCTTCCTGGGGGTCGCAGATCGCGAAGGACTCGCCGGTGGAGTTGTAGCCGAATTCCTGCACGAGTCTGTGCATGGTTTCGATAGCTTCACGCGCGGTTGCGGAGCGCTGGAGGACCAGCTGCATGAGGCTGAAGTAGTCCAGCCAGCCTTCTTTATTTTGAAGTTCCTTGCGGCCGTCCCACGTGGTTTCCACCATGCTCACCTGCTTCTCGTTCATGAGGCCCGCCACGGCGTAGGTGTATTCCACCTGCGGGATGTAGTGTACTTCGCTGCTGCCCCAGTTGCGGATGGCCACCAGTTCGCCCTTGGCGTGGCGGCCGGGAGCAAGATAGGTGAGGGCTCCGGAAAAGCCAAAGCCGTCGCAGTTGTATGTGCATATTACGCTGCCGTCGGTTGATGCGTTTTTGGCTACGATGAGGTTGGTGCAGGCGTTTGAGTTGGTGGTGCTGCCCAGGAGTGCGGCGATTAGTGCTGCCGTGAGGAGTTTTTTCATATTGTTGCGGTTTGATGCAAATATAGCGAATTATTCGTCACGGCCCTCCGGGTTCCGGCCCGTTTGACCGTGTTTTTGGGCAGGAGGTATCGTGAGTTATGAAATAATGGTTAAATTTGGGAAACGGAAATTAAATTATGAAAAGGTTTTTAATGGTTCTTATCGCGGCATTAATGTGCATGGCAGCTTCCGCGCAATCCTACACGGTTGGCGGTGTTACCTATTATCTTACCGAAGACGGTGTCTCCACCAGGGTTATTGACGTGGCCGGAGGCCGTCAGGGGGTTGCTCATTTCAAGATTGAATACAAGGCTGACCCAGAGGCTGTGATATTAACGGTAGAAGTCACCGGACATTTTCCCTTGCTGTCAGATAATCATGATGGGGAATCGGTGGAACCCGCTTCGGTGATTTTCAAAGACGGCAGTTCGTTGAGGGTTTCCGGGAGCTGTGATGAGTGGAGCGGTATGGCTGCTAATACTAATACCGTCAATATAGAATTCCATGATTTTTCCGCGTGCTACAGGGCTTTTGGCAAGTTAAGGGGCAAGGATATTTCACAGATAAGAGTCCGTGGCGGGAATCATGTTTCGATTTCGGGGCTCGGAGCGTCATCGGCAACCATTATCGACAATCTGTGCCGATTGATGGAGGTGGAAGGCGCTGTCCCGGAGGGCCTGCTCGGAAAGTCGCCGCATCACCACTGGGCTATCGACAAGGAGATTAACGGCACATTTACCCGCAGTATCGGCGACACCCTGGTCGTGGACGGACATCCGGGAATTATCTTCGAACTGTCTTCGTGCGGTGCGCATGGGAAGGTGATTTCGCTCGAGGTGTCGGAGCCGATGCCGTTATTCGACGGCTTCCACGAAGGTTTCGGCAATTACAGTTATTCCAACGGCCGGGCCAACACTCGGGCACTCAAGGCTGTACGCGGCTGGGAAGATCATTTCCCCGCCCTTCGGTGGTGCGCCACCCTCGGCCCCTCCTGGTATCTGCCCGCCTATAACGAGATGTTCTACGGCGCTAAAGTGTTGGAAGAAAAGGGTATAATTGCCAGTGATGATGATTTGTACCACACCCACTCCACTTATGGTGCATATTCGGTAATCGTCGGCGACATCGACATATCCGATGTTGAGGGCAAACTGGTGTATACGCCAATGCCCACGCGCGCCGTTGCAACGTTTTAGATTAAGTAATTATTTGGCAAGTCGGATTTTATCCATATATTTGCATAGCATATGAAAAGATTTTCCCTCGAAAGAGGGTTATAGTCTCTGACATAAGGCATTTCAGCCCTCACTGAAATGCCTTTATTTTATCTATAAATACAACGGGAAACGAAACCGTGAGGAACACTTTTTTGGGGGTGGGGGTAGAACATAAGTATAAAATACTTAACTTTGCAGGGATTAGGACCTTATGAATTGTAACACAAAAACAATACACTACTATGGTAAAAAAGAAATTGTACACAACTCCCGAGACAGAGAATTGGGAAGTTAAAGTGGAAGCCTGCTTTGTCGCCACAATGGATAGCAGCGGCACTACTGAAACAATGGATGTAGATGATCCTGAACTTGACTGGTAAAACATGAAGGCTATGAAAAAATCATTAATTTGCATTGCTGCGCTGGCACTCATTGCTGCTAGCTGCGCAAAAGAAATGGACAACTTCAATGAAAGTTCTACCATTGACAATGGCTCTCTCATAGAGTACTCTTTCACGGCCGGAGTTGATACTAAAGGCGACCTTGATTTCACAACTGGAAGTTATTCCTGGACGGCAGGTGACGCTATTGCTATTTGGGACTCTCAGAATAGCAAATTCGACACTTTTACTGCCCAGGCAGACGGAGCAACAACCGAATTCAAGGGTTCAGGAGCTGCCGACGCTGTTTACACCAACGCATATTATCCTGCATCTCTCGCAGATGCAACTGCAGGTGCAAATGCCATTGTTTGGCCTGCATCTTACGAATCGGAAGCTGTTGCCGCCAAGAGTTTCCCTCTGTTCGCAGTTAATGACGGTGGTACACTCACATTCAAGCACCTCGGCGCAATTCTGAAGATTTCCGTAAACGATGTTCCTTCAATTGTCGATGCTATTGAGTTCTCCGCATCTAAAGCGGTTGCCGGACAGCTCAGTGTTGATAATACCATCCCTTCAGAGCCAAAGTGCATTATGGGTGACGGTGCATCCACGATTTCTATATCTACTGCAGCTGCAAGCCGCACATCGGCCACTTCTGAGTTCTACATGCCTATTCCTACTGGAACGCTCACAGGCGGTTTCACCATCAATCTCAAACAGGGAACGACAGTGGTTGCCAGCAAGGCCACGACTAACAATGTTACTGTGGCTCGTGCAAAACTCATCAAGATGAAGGCTTTCACTCCGGAAGGCCCTGCTTCTACCGAATGGACAGTAGCTGGTGGCTTCAACAGTTGGAACACCACTGCGACTCCGATGTCCGAAGTCCTTGGTCACGATGGCTGGCTCGTTGCGCGTAATATCGACATCACTGCAGTGTCTGGTCAGGATGCCGGATTTAAATTTGTTCAGAACAGTACGACGTGGAAAGGCGGTAGTATGTCTGCTCTGCACACCCAGTATGAGGCCAGTGGAGATGGCAATATCACTTTTACTGAGGCAACTTACGATATTTACTACAATCCCACCTCAAACAAGTTCTTCCTTGCAAACGCCGGTGAGACCTGGATTTACAAGACCATTCATTTGATGTGTGACATGGAACTTACAGATGCCACATATTATCTTCATGTATGGCCTCATTCTGGTGCTGGAATTAATACTGTTTGGCCTGGTATCGAAGGAAGCACTGAGACAATCTCCGGAATTCCTTATCATAAATTTGATATTGCTATTTGTGATGGTGACTTTACGTCAAATACATACGATTGTATTTTCCATACCTCTGATGATGCCGTCCGTTATGATTTCAGAGACGGAGCCCTGGCCGCGGATGCAGTGAATAGTGATTACTATGCAAGTTTCACTGGTAAGGAATATAGTAAAGGCGTTGATGGTACTACTTATGGCGAAACCAAAACCAATCCTATGACTCAGTTTGCTGACCCTGCAAAGCCTGAAGGTGAGAGCTATTGGGGAGTCCTTGTCGGAGGTAGCTTGACAAGGGCACATTGGAATAATGGTCCTGAACTTGTTGTCAATAATTATATTCTTGGCAGCTCCACTGAACTGAAACTCAACTTTAATTATAAGTGGATTTTCTTTGGCCCCTCTATTGCTACTGTCAACCCGAATACCGTCTTTAGTGTTGCTAGAGCAAATACAGGAGTATTTACTGTCGACATTGATGCCAACTACCTCTGTGACATCTATATTAACATTTTTGACAAGACTGCGAGGATTGTTGCTAAGGCTAAATCTGACACCGATATTACATTATATTTTGGTGTCCCTAATCCTGGCACTTATGTCAATTATTATACATTCAATGGTAAGTCCATGTCGTGGCCAGGTGTTGCAATTACTTCTAATCATGAGACTTTTAACGACGTCAATTATTATAAAGCTGTCGTGAAGGGTTCTGAATTCTGGGATTCTCATATCAATCTTATCGTTGTGAGTGATGGAATTACGGACTCCCAGACTCATGATTTCACAACGGCAGACTGGTCAGGATATAGGGATGCTTACTATTTCTTGGTGGTTGGTAAAGATATTATCCAGCAGACAGAAGCAGAAGCCAAATGGACATACACATCAAGTTTCTCTGGAGTTAATTGGAGTTCTGTGTCATGGTTGGGTAGTAACAAGCCCGGTTATATTGCTGACTGGAAGATGACTTCCGATGCATCTAATCTTTATGTCCTCTTTAAGATTCCAAAAGCCGAGGTTGATGCAGATAATACAAGGTATATTTATAGTGGTTATGATACCGATGGCGGAGCAACAGGAACAAATGCAGGTGGTGGTGTGAATGGTAAATACAATGCGATGTCGTTGATTTATCCTTTTAGATCAAATCCGGGTTCCGTATCTTCTTATTCGAGCGATAAGATTGAAAGTCCCATCGGCACAAAAACAGGAACGCCAGAAGTTCATGGTGTAATTAGGAGTGATTATGCTTGGGTGGAGATGAAAATCCCTAGAGATAAGATTGGCTCTCCTACTGGAACGATCACTGCTAATCACAGTTACAACTGGTATGTGGCGGGAGACAAGTCAATTACTCTTCAGTAATCATTAGTGCTCAGCAGTTCTACTTTTTCGCCACTCCGGTTGCCGGGGTGGCGAAATTGTTTTGCGGGGGTCCTGCCGGATATCCACGTGGAAGCACCCCTGTGGCCTATTTTATGGATATCCGGCACGGAAATCGGCAAAAATCGGCAAAATGCCTGCGGGATATCCACGCGGAGTGGCGTGGGAGGGCGATTTGCTGGATATCCGGCACGGGGGAACAGGGAAACCATACCGGATATCCACGTGGTGGGCATTGTGGGAGGCCAATTTGCCGGATATCTGAATTCTTTCTATATTTGCGTTTGATCACCATTAATCGTTATTATTGCATGAGACACTTTTCAGCCCTGTTATTCTGTGCAGTTGCAAGCTTATTCGTAAGTATCTGCCTCCCTGCCCAGACCATTGCCGATGAAAACTACATTTTTGACAAGGACCATGTCGGCCCGGTAAAAATCGGTGACAATTCAAAAGATGCCGCGGCAAAACTCAAGGCTCTGTTCCCTGTTGTCAAAATCGAGTACGACGGAAACAAAGAATGCAATGCGGTTAACTGCTATGATAAAAAGAACAGGCTTCAGCTTACGTTTTATTGTGGCCCGCACAATCTTAGCACCAAGGAAACAATTGAGGAATATAGGATCTACAGTGCCGATTTCGTTTCTTCCAATGGTTTTTCCTTGAATTCCACCGTGGGAGAGTTGTTGAAAACCGGAAGATGGTTTGTCGTTATGGATTGTGCCTTTATTTTGGTAGGAGAAGAAGTATACTTCTATATTCCCAATGCTTTTTTGACCGAAGATGACATTACTGCTCCAGCCACGTCTAAACCAACGGTGATTTCGAACATGCCGTGGAATTAAGGTCTTGGACTTGGTCCGAAATTGTTTTGTGGGGTGCTTCATCGACCCACTTACAATAGGAAATGGCGGAAAGGACCATGGTTCATTCCGCCACTCCAGTATGAGATACGCAGTTACTGCTTCAGGGCTTCGACCTCTTCGACAGTGAGACCAATACACTCGGCAATGGTATGAACGTCAACTCTCTTGTCAAGAAATGCTAGCACTGATTTGCGTTGCTTTTCCAGCCACTTCTTTCTTTCATCTTCTTTCCCTTGCTCATAGTAGGCGTCTCCAATATCCTTTTTATCGTATTCCGACAGCATGGCTTTAAAGTATTGTGTCCTTTCTTTGTCCGGAACACGGTTGGTCTTCGCGGCCTCAATGATGTGGTCGTACCTGGGATCCATTCCTTCCGGCTTTGACGCAAAGTTACTACAATTTCTGAGAATGTAAAACCAATTCTCAATGGGATTCATGTCCTTGAGAGCTTTTTGTGCAAGACGCGGCAGCTCACAGATATACGTAGTGTGCAGTTTAGTGAATATGCTACCACCTTCTTTTTCTCTGTGTTGATATTCGTAGACCAGTTGCCCCTCGGGACAGCCCTTGTGCTTCATCTTAAAATTCGTGAAACAGATAACGAAGACCGGCATCAGGTCCTTGTAATGGTCTCCTTTCTTCAATTGCTGGGAAAGAAGTTTTGAACCGTAGTAATACAGCCTGGGAAAAAACGCTTTTCTCCTTTCCTGCTGCATTTCGATTATTATCTGGTGCCCATCTTTAGTTTTTGCCAGGATATCTATGACCGGTTTCTTGTCTTCTGCCACGGGAGAGACCAACTCGTTCGGCTCTGTTGACACTTCTACGATTGTTTCCGGCAGGAAATCGTTCAGGAGCATAAGAAGGCTGTCCATGTCCTGCTGGAATACATACTTGAAGGCCACATCGCACAGGAGATCCAGGAAGGGTTTCTCCATAATGTCCCGGACCAGTTTCTCTTTCTCCGCATCGGAGAGGGTGCGCAAGTTTTCAACTTCATCTACGATGGCCTTATACTGGGCCATCTGCTCGGGGGTTAGTTTGATTTCGTCCATATTAATATAAGATTTAAGCCTCGAAAACGCTCCTTGGCTCCCCTAAAGATCGGGAGAAAAACAACACCAAACACTCATTTCAGTGGCTTCCAGTGCAGATTTTTACGTTTTTTATGTCTTTTGGCTCACTTTTCTTAATAATCTCATTATTTTCTTAATAATGATAAAAAATATTTTACATGTTCTGCGGAGAATGGTACTAACCCCTCCATGCGCAGGGGGCGTCTTGAAATGGCCACCGGATTTGCAAATCCGGGGTGGAAACGCTATTTTTGCAGAACGATGAAAAGAATCCTGTGCATACTCTCGCTTATACTTGCGCTCACATCCTGTCACAAGAAGATTTGGGACAAACTCAATGACCATGAGGAGCGGATAGCGCGCCTGGAGGCGTTTTGCAACCAGATGAATACCAATATCAACTCCCTGCAGGCTCTGGTGAACGTGCTCAACGCCAGGGATTACGTGAAGGATATTGTGCCGGTAATGGAGAATGGCAATGTCATCGGCTATACCATTACTTTCGCAAGCGCCAGTCCCATAACCGTATATAACGGAAAGAACGGGGAGGATGCTCCCATGCCTGTCATCGGCATAAAACAGGATACGGACGGTATCTGGTACTGGACTCTGGACGGCAAATGGCTCATCGACGACAAAGGAAGTAAAGTCAGAGCCGATGCCGCCATGCCCAAACTCAAAATCGAGGACGATTACTGGTGGGCCTCCTATGACAACGGGAGCACTTGGGAGAAGTTGGGGAAGGCCATCGGTACCAGCGGTGAGGGCGATGCCATGTTCCGGAGCATCTACTGGGACGACGATTATGTGTACCTCATTCTTGCCGATGGGCAGGAAATCAAACTGGCAAGGAACCATGGCCTAACCTGGATATACGTATGATGAATAATTGCTATGACTTTTTCGCCACTCCGGTTGCCGGGGTGGCGAAATTGTTTTGTGGGTGGGGCCGCCGGATATCCACGTGGAAGTGGCTGTGGGGCAGATTTGTTGGATATCCGGCACGGAAATCGGCAAAAATCGGCAAAATGCCTGCGAGATATCCACACGGAGTGGCGTGGGAGGGCGATTTGCTGGATATCCGGCAAGCGTTACGAAAAAAACGCTATCTTTGCGACGTGAAAAACGAACTAAATTTCAAGGCGGCGCTGTTCGATCTGGACGGGGTGCTGATAAATACCGAGGAGCAGTACGACAACTACTGGGGCGAGATTGCGCGGAAGTATATTCCGGAGCATCCGGAGATGGTGCAGGATATCAAGGGGACAACGCTGGTGTATACGCTGGAGAAGTGGTTTTCCGGCGAGCGCAAACACCTGCAGCAGGAGGTTACGCGGATGATGGATGAGTTCGAGGCACAGATGCCGTTCTACCCGGTGAAGGGGGCGCGGGAGTATGTTGCAAAACTGCGCAAAATGGGTGTGCCGATGGCGGTAGTGACCAGCAGCAACCGCATCAAGATGAGCAACGTGTACCGCCAGTATCCGCACTTCATTGAGACATTCGATGCCATACTCACATCAGAGGACTTCAAGGCCAGCAAGCCGGATCCGGACTGCTACCTGAAGGCTGCCGCGAGGCTGGGCTTCAGGCCGGAGGAGTGCGCCGTGTTCGAGGACAGCATCAAGGGCCTGCAATCGGCCAGGGCCGCAGGAACAATTGTGGTGGGCCTTGCCACCACGGTGCCAATGGAGGAGATCAGGCCGCTGTCGGATTGGCAGATGTACGATTTTTATGCCCTCTCGCAAACGTAGGGTTCCCCCAAAATATTTTTTATTCTTAATAATTGTTTATATATTTGTCGAAGAAAAAGATTCCTACAGAATAGTAGCCTCAGCTATATCTGAGATGTGAGCTATATAGTGGGAATCTCTTTTTTTACTCTCTCCTCTCTGTATTTCCTAAAGTTTTCTTCGCTGTAAAAAGAATATGGCTTGAATACCTTCTCGGTCTTCATGTACCTCATCGCCAAATATACCGGTTGCTCAAAGACTATTCGGTAATAGACGAAGCATGCTGCTTCTTCATGGCTCCCTTTATCGGGAAGCCCCCATCCGGCATATTCACCTTTTTCAAGTACTTCAATAATCTTTGGAACTAAAGAGCCACGAATCGAGCGTATGTATTTGTCCTTTCCTGTCTCTGCTATAATGTTCCTTAGGTCATTATTCGTTATTTCATAACGGCCTTTTACCCCGTTATCAATAGAGTGGACGCCGACTTGATTTAAAGAAAGTGCATATATTTCCTTATGATTAGTGGGGACTGTTGTTTCTGTCGATTTCGAGCTGATAATATCCAACATCGCCGTTAGGATTAATGGTAAAACAAATCCTGCCGCAGTATCTGCGGAAACGTTACTATTAATCCCTCAGGCTGGATGGCTGAGGATGCAGCATATCGCTCGTTGGGTATCTCTGAGTCAGAGCATTACCGATACCACGGCAACGATATGAATCTTGTCTCAGTGCACAAGAAGCTAATGCAGGGTCCCCGTAACTGGGTTTAATCACTCATCTGCAATCCTTTCAACGCCATCTGGCGATCTTGCAACAAAAGTAATGAATAATAATGAAAGGGCAAAAGCAAAATCTGTCTATCTGCTCATTAATGGCAAAAAAACAGTAACTTCGCAATCTGGATTATGACTTTATTTCTCACAGGCAGCCCTACCCGGTATGGAGAGCCGGGATTCACGACGGACAACGGATTTTTGGCCGCCGTGAAGCGCGAGCTGCCTTCCCGCCCCAGGGTGCTGCTGATCAGCGCGGCACCGGACGATAAAGGGTTTACCGAAAGCGTAAAGAAAGGCATGTCGCAGTGCATACATCGCTCCGGAATCCGGACTAAGAGCATCGTCATGCTGGACCGGCGGAATCAGGCCGATGTGCAGAGGCTGGTCGATGAGGCCGATTGGGTAATCCTCTGCGGCGGCCACACCCCCACTCAGAACAAATTCCTCCACGAAATCGGCCTTGCAAAGGTGCTGGAGGGCTATGACGGCGTGGTCATGGGATGCAGCGCCGGGTCCATGAACTGTGCCGATGAGGTCTACGCGCATCCCGAACTTACAGGCGAGGCGGCCGATCCCGGGTACAAGCGCTGGCTCCGCGGCATCGGCCTTACAAATATCCAAATCATACCGCATTACGGTCAGGTTCGCGGGATGGTTATCGACGGAAAACGGCTTTTCGAAGACATCGTCATTCCCGATTCCGACGGCCATCGCTTTTACACTTTCCCTGACGGGGGATATATTTTGTCCAAAGACGGCCGAACCACCCTGTACGGCACCGCCTGGGAGATTGCCCGGGGCGGAATGCGGCAGGTTTCACAAGAGAACAAAACATACAGTTTTATGAATCTGATATTCATTTCCCCTCATTTCCCGCACACCTACTGGCATTTCTGCGCGGGGCTTAAAGCAAACGGCGTCAACGTGCTTGGCATTGCCGATACCCCTTACGAGAACCTTCCCTGGGAGCTCCGCAACGCTCTCACGGATTATTATATGGTAAAGAATCTGGAGAGCTACGACGAGGTATACCGCGCCGTGGCCTGGTTCGCACACAAGTGGGGCAAGATCGACTGGATCGAGTCCAACAACGAATACTGGCTGGAGCAGGACGCGCGCCTTCGCACTGATTTCAACGTTACCACCGGCATTCAGAACGACCACATCGCCGCCATCAAGAACAAGAGCGAGATGAAGAAGTATTACGCCCTTGGCGGCGTGCCCACTGCAAGGCAGATCAAGGCGGCCGAGGGGCTGGCTAAAGTTTTGGAATTCGCGGCTGTGGCTGGCTGGCCTTTGATTGCCAAGCCCGACAACGGCGTAGGGGCCGAAGGTACGTTTAAACTCCATAACAAAGAGGAACTCACGAACTGGTTTAACCAGCATCCTAACTACGGCGCCTTCGTTATCGAAGAGTTCATAACCGGCCTCCTGGTATCGTACGACGCCATTTACAACGACAGGCAGGAACCGTTGTTCGAGTCGATGGGCGTCTATCCCACCCCCATAATGGAAATCGTAAACAAGGGTCTGGATTCATGCTATTATGTCGATAAAACCGTGCCCGCAGCCCTCCGCGATGCCGGACGACGCACCGTCAAGGCCTTCGGAATCCGCAGCCGTTTCGTGCATCTGGAGTTCTTCAAAATCGACAGGGACCGCGAAGGCCTCGGCCCCAAAGGCACCTTCGTGGGCCTTGAGGTGAACATGCGCCCCGCCGGCGGCTTCACCCCCGACATGATGAACTTCGCCCACTCCACCGACGTATATCAGATCTGGGCCGATATGGTGGCTTTCGGTGAACGCCACAAGGAGCAGGGAGAGCAGTACTACTGCGCCTACGCCAGCCGCAGGGACTCCTGCTCCTACAAGCACACCCATGGTGATGTTTTGGCTTCTTACGGGGACTCCCTGTGCATGTGCGACCGCATGCCCACCGCCCTCTCCGGCGCCCTCGGCGACCAGGTGTACATGGCCCGCTTCAAATCCAAGAGCGAGATAGAGCCCTTCTTCAACTACGTTTGCGAGAGGGCCTGTTAGCCTTCCAGTCGGTGAAGGTGGCAGAAGAGGAGGTGGCCGTCGGCGTCGCGGAGGTGCATGCCGTTGCCGCGGCAGTGGCGGAACCAGCGGCAGGAGGCGCACTGGTCTGAGCGCATCCAGGAGCGGTCGCGGTAGGGGGCGTAGCGCTCGTTCCACACGGTCATGAAATCGTCGCGGTAGATGCTGCCCTGGCTGTAGTCGGCGCGGATGCTGGGGCAGGCGGCGATGGAGCCATCGGCCATTACCGAGGCTACGGTTACGCCGGCACCGCAGAAGAAAAAGCTGTCGCGCACTTCGCCTTCGTAATCTCCCAGGAAGCCTTCGCAGCCGTATCTGCACCGGATGCGGCCCTCTTTGCGGGTGGCCTTGATGAAGTCCAGTGCGGCGCGGAATTCTTCGCGCGAAAGCTGGAGCTCCGGGTCCTGGGCGGCGCGGCCCACGGGAAAGACCGTGAAGAGGCGCCAGTCGCGTACGCCGGAGGATATGAGCTGCTCCTTAATCTTTGGTAACTCCTGAAGACTGCGCTTGTTAACGCAAGTAACAACATCGAACTCCACCGCACCGGAAGCGGCTACCATGCCGATAGCTGCCAATGCCCGGGGAAATACTCCGGAGCGGCCGCGCATCCAGTCGTGGGTTTCGCCGATGCCGTCAAGGCTTATGGTAACTGCGCGAAGACCGCTGGCCAAAAGCGATTTATACCTTTCCGGTGTGAGCTGCAGTCCGTTGGTTACGATGCCCCAGGGGAAACCGCGACGGTAAAACTCCTTGCCGCAGGCCTCCAGGTCTTTTCGCACAAGGGGTTCGCCTCCGGTAACAATAATCATTACCTTATGCGGATCGCATTCACGGGCGATGCTGTCGAGTGCGGGGAACAGGTCTTCCACAGGCATGTCCTTCAAGGCGGCGGTCTGGTGGCAGTCGCTGCCGCAGTGCCTGCAGTTAAGGTTGCACCGCAGGGTGCATTCCCAAAAAAGCGTGCTCAGGGGATGTTCCCTGATCACGCTGTTCTGCACATTGCGGTTAACCTCAAGGGCCAGCCGCTTTTTGAGACCAATCATTACTCGCCTGCGAGTTTGTTCGTAAGGGTTGCCGAGAAGCTGATCGTGTAGTCCCCGACATGCCATCCGCCATCCTTGTCGTCCTTGTAGACAACAGTGAGGTCGTCTCCGGCGAGCACTTTGGGGTCGTACAGGCCGTTGGCTTCGCCGTCGACATCGATAAGATGCACTTCGAACCGTTTTTCTTCCTGGAAGGCATCCCAGTCGGCAACGCTGTCGTTCACCTTTCCGTTTGCATCGGTGGTGAACTCCTGTTCGTACCAGTTTTCTTCCTCTTCGCCCTGTTCATTGCTCCAAGTGCCAAGATAGTGGCGATACTTCACCTTCAGGTCTTTGATGGGAGCGCCGTCCTGGTCTTTTACCTCGCCGATGATCTTGTAATCGGCATGGGGACAGCCGTATTCGCATACGGGATTGATTATACTGCCGATGACGTCGCATCCGCTGAAGCCCAGCAGGGAAAGGATTGCTCCGGCGATAACGCGGAAGATATTTTTGCTTTTCATGTCGATGTCGTTTCCGTTCGTCCCACAAATATAGCTACTTCTTTCATTTGAGCCAAATATTTATTATATTAGCAGGACTTAACGCACTGAAACATGGCCAAGTGGATTGTAATAGAAATCGACGGTAAACTGGCTTCCGTGGCGGGCGACTACAGGCATCTGCCGCGGATAGCGGAGGAAATCGCCAAACTGCCTCCCGGAAAGACCGGCAGCATTACCACCCGCAAAATCACCACAGACCAGCTTGTGGAGCTTGCCGCCAAAACAAAATGGGAGGACCTCCGCCTCTTCGGCACCAAGTTCCAGATCAATGTATGGAAAACGCTGTATGAGCTGGAGCCCCGGCTGTACAGCTACTCTGAGTTCGCCAATATGGTGGACAATCCGCAGGGCGTGCGCGCAGTGGCCCACGCCGTGGCCGCAAATCCCGTGGCGTACATCATTCCATGCCACCTGATCGTCCCCAAGGAATCCATGGACAAGGCGCGCGAAATCCGTTCCCTGGCGGAAAAGACGCTGTTCCAGGGCCAGGATCTGTACCTGCTGGACACGCTGGATGTGGGCGAATACGCGTATGGCCCGGAAGTGAAACGGGAGTTGATAAAGAGACAATTAGCAAAATAAAACAATATGAAAAAACTTTTCATCGCAGCAATCGCAGTGCTGTGCGCACTGACTGCCTGCAAGCAGACAAAGGAAACTCCGGCACACCCGGAATGGACTTACAGTTCAGTTGTTTATGAAGTGAACATCCGTCAGTTCACGCCGGAGGGCACTTTCGCCGCATTCGAGGAGCATCTGCCCCGCCTCAAGGACCTGGGCGTTGACATCGTGTGGCTCATGCCTATGTACGAAATCGGCACAGAGGAGCGCAAGGGCACCCTGGGCTCGTATTATGCCATATCGGACTACAAGAAAGTGAACCCGGAGTTCGGCACCATGGAGGACTTCGAGCACATGCTGGCCAGAGCCCACGAGCTTGGCCTGAAGGTTATCCTGGACTGGGTGGCCAACCAGACCGCCCCGGATCACGTGTGGATGAGGGAAAAGCCCGCGGAGTTCTACGAGCGTGACGAGAATGGCAACGCCATCTGGGAGTACGACTGGACCGATACCCGCAGCCTCAATTACGAGAACGAGGAAGTGTGGTGGGCCCAGGACGAAGCCATGCGCTTCTGGCTGGATAAGGGCGTTGACGGCTTCCGCTGCGACGCTGCCGGCGAAGTCCCCGCCGAGTTCTGGAAGGCAATCCTTCCCAAGATGAACAAGGACTATCCGGAAATCTACCTGCTTGCCGAGGCGGAGCGCACCAATCTTGCCGATGCCCGCGAAACCTTCGATGCCAACTACGCATGGGAGCTTCATCACCTGCTCAACAGCATGGCACAGGGCAGCAAGAACGCAGTGGACCTCAAGGAGTATCTGGACAGGGATGCGGCAGCCTTCCCCAAGGAAGCATTCCGCCTCACCTTTACCTCCAATCATGACGAAAACTCCTGGCAGGGAACCGAGTTCGAGCGCGAGGGCAAGGCTGCAAAGGCCTGCGCCGTGCTTTGCTTCACCCTGCCGAACAGCCAGCCGCTCATCTATACCGGTCAGGAAATCGGCATGGACCATCGTCTGGCATTCTTCGAGAAGGATCCCATCGACTGGGGTACGCCCAACGAATATACCGCTTTCTACGGCATCCTCACCGCTCTCAAGCATGAGAACCGCGCACTTGATGCCGGCGAAAGGGGAGGAGAAATGGTATGGTGGGAAACCGGCAACGACGGCATGGTGGCCTTCCACCGCGAGAAAGACGGCAACAAGGTAATCGTCCTTGCATACTTCGGTCAGGCACAGAAGGCCGATGAACCAGTGGCGGCAGCCGCAGAGGCCAACGACAACCGTCCCCAGGGCGAGGTCGTGGCAGAGCCGTTCAAGAACCTGGAGTCGGAGCCCATCCACTATACGGTTAAGCTCGACGGTATCTATACCGATGTCTTCAACGCCACCACCCATGAGGGCGAATACGAAATCGACCTGAATCCCGGCGACTTTATCGTTCTCACAAAATGAAAAGAATAGCACTGCTTCTGGCCACAGTCGCCCTGGCGTTTTCCTGCGGCACGAAACCGGCGGTCATCGGCAATCCCGAAACCCTTGCCAGTCCGGACGGAAATCTGGAATTGAAGGTAGGCCTTGCCGATGGGGGAGTTCCTGCGTATCAGCTCTTCTTCAAGGGCAGGGAAGTGGTTGCCGTATCCAGGCTGGGCTTTGACGTGATCGGCGACATCGACCTTTCAAAAGGTTTTTCAGTCACTTCCGTCGACCGCTCTTCCTTTGACGAGACCTGGGAACCCGTATGGGGTGAGGAAGCGGAAATCCGCAATCATTACAACGAGCTTCTGGTATGCCTTGCCCGCAAGGAAGGCGAAAACATGAATCTCCGTTTCCGCCTGTACGACGACGGCCTGGGATTCCGCTATGAGTTCCCCATGGAGAACAAACTCACGTATTTCAACATCAAGGAGGAACTTACGGAGTTTGCCATGACGGGAGACCATACAGCTTGGTGGATCAGCGGAGACTACGACACTCAGGAGTACAATTATACGGAAAGCCCCATTTCGCAGATTGCGGCAATTTCCCGCAAGACAAGGCTGTCCAACGCATCTCAGGAGGATTTCTCGGCCAGCGGCGTGCAGACCGCCCTGCAGATGAAGACTGCCGATGGCCTGTACATCAACATCCATGAGGCGCGCGTGCTGGACTATCCCACCACGAACCTGGAGCTCAAGGGGCGTACTTTCCGCACATGGCTCACCCCCGATGCGGAGGGCGTGAAGGGCCGCCTGCAGGCCCCCTGCGTGACTCCCTGGCGCACCGTCATGGTTTGCGAAAGCGCCACGGACGTGCTTGCCAGCAGGCTTATCCTGAACCTGAACGATCCCTGCGCGCTGGATGACGTTTCCTGGATACATCCCGTGAAATACATGGGAGTATGGTGGGAGATGATTACCGGCAAAACTCAGTGGTCATACACTTACGAGGTTCCTTCCGTACAGCTTGGAGTAACGGATTACACAAAGCTCAAGCCCCACAACCAGCACGGCGCCAACAACGAAAACGTCATGAAGTACATCGACTTCGCGGCGGAGAACGGCTTTGACGCGCTGCTCATCGAGGGCTGGAACGAGGGCTGGGAAGACTGGTTCGGCAAGCAGAAGGATTATGTGTTCGATTTCGTGACTCCTTATCCGGATTTCGACATCGACTATCTTAACTTCTATGCCCACTCCAAGGGTATCCGGCTGATGATGCATCATGAGAGTTCGTCATCGACAGTGAATTATGAGAGGCACATGGAGGAGGCGTATTCGCTGATGAACCGGTACGGCTACAATTCCGTGAAGAGCGGCTATGTGGGCAATATTATCCCCTACGGCGAGCATCATTACAGCCAGCCGCTTATCAACCACTATCATTACGCTATCCTGAAGGCCGCGGAGCATCACATCATGGTGAATGCCCACGAGGCGGTTCGTCCCACCGGTCTTTGCCGCACATGGCCCAATATGATCGGCAATGAAAGCGCGATGGGCACGGAATACCGCGGCCACATTAATCCGGGCCATACCACAGTGCTGCCGTTCACAAGGCTTCAGGGCGGGCCGATGGATTATACTCCCGGCATCTTCGAGCAGGACATGTCAGTCACAGCTCCCGGCCAGACGGGCAAGATGCGCCACACCATCGGCAATCAGCTTGGCCTGTATGTTTCTTTCTACAGTCCGCTGCAGATGGCGGCCGATCTTCCGGAAAACTACGCCCGCTTCATGGACGCATTCCAGTTCATCAAGGATGTGGCTGTGGATTGGGACAAGAGCCTGTACCTGAGCGCCGAGCCCGGTTCTCATATCGTCATCGCCCGTCATCCCAAGGTATCGTCCCTGAACAAGGCGCAGGAGTCCCTGGCCGGTCTTGCCGATGCCAAAAAGAATGCTCTATCCGGCGCTTCGCGTTTCGTGTATGCGCTTCCGGAGGATGCAAAGTCGCTTGCCGGTTATAAGCCCCGCGACGTGTGGTATGTTGGCGGAATCACGGGCGAAAATGCAATGGACTACGAACTTAAGCTGGATTTCCTGAATCCGGAGCTTAAGTATGAGGCAATAATCTACCGCGACGGCGATGATGCCGATTACGAGACGGCTCCCCAGTCTTATGTAATTGAGAAGAAGGAGGTTACATCGGCCGATGTCCTGAACCTTCACATGGCCCGCAGCGGCGGATTTGCCATTTCATTAAGGGAACTGTAGTATGAAAAAGTTATTATTGGCGATTGTGGCAGTTGCGGTTCTGCTTCCTTCATGCCAGAACAGCAAGCCGCCGGTAGTTCTGGATTCGAGCATTAAAATCGAGGTCGTCATTCCCGACAGCACGCCCGCGGAGGATGTGATTTATATCTGCGGCCCGTGCACGGGAGGCGAGTCTTTCACCATCGGCAATCCGGCGTGGAAACTCAACCGCACCGGCGTGAAATGCAGCATATCGCTGGATCCGGAGGGCTTTATGGGCAATTATACCCTGGCCGATGGTTTCCATTTCGTGTCGGATGCGCACGGTGAGGAACTGGATGCTGAAGGGGAGCCTGTGAACCGTGTCCTCAGCGGTAAAGAGGGAAGTTACGTAGTGGCTAAGTGGAGCAAATAATGGAAGAATTACGAATTCACTGTATCAACGACGGGAAGTACTACCCCGTTGAGGCGGGTGCGCACCTGAGCGCCATCGCGCCGGAATTTGTCACCGATCCAAAAACGGGAAAGCAGTACAAGGTGCTTGCGGCGCTTGTAGACCATAAGCTCAAGCAGCTGGACTTTACGCTGTTCTATCCGCACGAGGTGGAGTTCATCGGTTATAACAATCCGGAAGGAAGGCGCACGTATATCCGTTCGCTGTGCTTCCTCCTGCAGAGGGCTATGCGCTCGCTGTTCCCGGAGGAGGCGCTGGAGATCAACCATTCGCTTCCCAGCGGCCTGTACTGCAGGTTCGACGACCGCCGCATCGAGGACGAAGAAATAGTGCGGCTGCGCGACGAGATGCGCCGCCTGGTCGCCTGTGACCTGCCCTTCACGAAGAAGAAAGTGCCCGTTGCAGAGTCTTCAAAGATGTTTGAGGCACAGCGTCAGCCGCTTAAGGCGGGGCTGGAATACACCATCGGCAGGCCTTTTTACAGCGTCTATTTCCTGGACGGTGTGGCAGATTCCTTCCATGGCCCGCTGGTGCCCTCCACCGGCTACCTGGATGTGTTTGACCTGATGCCGTATCATCATGGCTTCTGCCTTCAGTATCCGTCGTCCGATGATGTTACAAGGCCGATTCCCCGCCGCAAGCAGATCAAACTCACCAACACGCTTACCGATTATGGCCAGTGGTGCAAAACCACCAGGATCAAGAGCGTGGCGGCGTTGAACCAGACGCTTCTGGACGGGAAGGCAGTGAAGCTTATCAATCTTTGCGAGGCCCGTCAGGAAAGGGCGTATGCTTCAGTGGCCGATAAGATTTACGCGGAGCGGGATCGTCTGAAGATTGTGTTTATCGCCGGGCCTTCGTCCAGCGGAAAGACATCTTCTTCCCTGCGCCTGGCCCAGCAGTGCCGCGTTCTGGGGCTTTATCCCAAGGTGATAGAGCTGGACAATTACTTTGTCTCCCGCGAGCGCACGCCACTTGACGAGGACGGCAACTACGACTTCGAATCCCTCCATACCATGGATTTGGAGTTGCTGGGGCAGCATCTGGAGGCTCTTCTGCGCGGGGAAGAGATAGAGATTCCGCGCTATGATTTCAAGCAGGGCCAGCCATTCTTCGAGGGCAATATGATGCGCCTTGAGGAGAACGATCTGCTGATCATGGAAGGCATCCACGCACTGGATCCCGACATGGTTCCCACTGTGGACCAGAGCCGCATCTTCCGCGTGTATGCATCGGCACTTACATCATTGAAGCTGGACGAGAACAACTGCATATCCACAACGGACAACCGCATCCTGCGCCGCATGGTGCGCGACAACCGCGTGCGTGGCATCACCCCGGAAGATACCATCCTCCGCTGGCCCTCCGTACGCCGCGGAGAGGATAAGTGGATTTTCCCCTTCCAGGAGAACGCCGACGTGCAGCTGAACACCGCCCTCCTGTACGAGCTCCCCATGCTCAAGTACTATGCAGAGCCGCTCCTGAGGCGCATCCTGCCCTCATCCCCGGCCTTCTCCGAGGCTGTCCGCCTGCATAAATTCCTTGAGTACATCGTAGCCCTCCAGCCCTCCGAAATCGCCGCCATCCCTCCCACCTCCATCATGCGCGAGTTCATCGGCGGCCAGACACTGTAGGGTTTGGAGAAGTTCTGATTTCATCCCGGGGACCTTCTCCAAAAGTACTGGTAGGACGCACGGTTATGGAGAAGATCAAGCACATATAATCACATCTTCTCCAAAAAGTGATGTGGAAAGGGGGTAAAAAAAGCCCGGACAAAGAAAATGCCCGGGCCTAAATAGTAAGATAAAGTTACAGCGCCTTCAGGTTTATCTCATTGTAGAGATTCTTGCCTTCGGGCGTGTAGAGGAACTCCAGGAGGGAGGCGTAGTGCTCTTCCACCTTGCCGCGGACTATCTTCATGGTGGAGTTCATCATCTTGTTTGCGATGGTGAACTCTTCGTCGCAAAGGCCGATGGCGGTGGGGAGCCAGCGCTCCGGGAACATGCCCTCGTTCTTGCCACCCTTCTTGTAGGAGTTCACATCGGCCTGGATGAGATCCAGCATGGCCTTCTTGCCTTCCTCGGAATCGGCCTTCA
>JAGAAY010000053.1 GCA_017615065.1 Bacteroidales bacterium
AAGAAAAACCCCATCTGACGTGTGTCAGACGGGGTTTTGAAGTGACTCCCACAGGACTCAAACCTGTAACCTTTTGATCCGTAGTCAAATGCTCTATTCAATTGAGCTAGGGAGCCGGATCGGGTTCCGGACTGGGCCGGATTACCGGGGTTTTTATTCGGCAGCTTCAGCCTTGTGAACGAAGGTGCGCTCCTTGATGCGGGCCTTCTTGCCGGCGAGGTCGCGGATGTAGAATATACGTGCGCGACGCACTTTGCCGTACTTGTTCACGGTTATGCTGTCGATGAACGGCGACTGGTAGGGGAAAATCCTTTCCACTCCGACACCTCCGGACACCTTGCGCACGGTGAAAGTGCGGGTGAGGGGGGTTGCGCCGCTTATCTGGATGACCACACCGCGGAAATCCTGGAGACGGAACTTGTCGCCTTCCTTGATTTTGCAGGTAACGGTGATGGTATCACCAGCCTTGAATTCAGGGTACTTTGCAACATTCTCGTTTGCAAATGCCTGTTCTGCTACTTTAAGTAAATCCATGTCTTAATGTCCAAAATAACGCAGCGTCACGGAACCGTTCCTTGAGAGGCTGCTCAAGCGGGTTGCAAAGATAGGAATAATTTTGAACCTGACAAATCTTTTTTGTAAAAAATCGCTACCTTTACTCTGTAAAACCGATAATCAATGAAAAGAATCCTTTTAATTGCAGCCGGGATGCTGCTCTGCGTTGCCGCCTGGGGCCAGAAATTTATCGACGATGTGGTGCTTAGCCTGGCGAACAGCACCGAAGGCATTTACGCAAAAGGCGATACAATTTGCATCTTCGCTGAAAGCGCTGAAGCAAAGGAAGCCGTTGTCCAGGTGTACCTCAACGGCAAAGTAACGGAAAAGTATTCCGCAACGATTCCTGCCGGCAAATCGGAAGTATTCCGCGCCGTATATAATGAGCCCACCGCTCTTATGTTCCGGGTAAACAATCCCGAAAACAAGGATGACAATACCATGATCGGTGCCATTGTAGCTCCGGAAGAATTCCAGCCGGGATTCGAAGAACCTGCGGATTTCAAGGCGTTCTGGGACAAGGAGCTCAAGAAGATGCGCAAGATGAAGATGAAGGTGAAGCTCGTTCCCGTGGAAGCGCCTGAGAGGGATAGGGGCAAGATTGAATGCTGGCATCTGGAAATCAACTGTGTGGGCGGTTCTCCCGTGATGGCCTACCTGGCAATTCCCGTGGATGCCAAACCGGGCACCCTTCCCATCTGCATCTCCCTTCATTCAGCAGGAAAAATAACCAAGCCGACAGTGCGCTCCAACCTGAAGATGGCTGTGAAGATGGCCAAATACGGCGGCGGAGCCATCGGCCTGGACATCAACGCGATAGGTATGCGCGACGATGCTGATGAGGAGTATTACGAAAGACTGCAGGAGTCCATCGGCAATTACGCCTCCAAGGTTATAACAAGTCACGAAGATTATTTCTTCCGCGGAATGTTCCTCAGGCTAGCAAGGGCTCTGGACTATCTGTGCGCCCGCCCGGAATGGGACGGCAAGCGCGTGATGGTTACCGGCGGAAGCCAGGGAGGAGCCCAGAGCGCGGCAATCGCCGGCCTCGACAGCAGGGTGACGCACGTGGTCGTGCGCGTGCCCGCCATGTGGGATATGGGAGGCAAACTCGCCGACCGCAGCAGTGCCTGGCCGAAGCCTCTGGAGCGCAATAAAAACAACCCCGAAGCCGCAATGCTTTCCGCATATTACGACGGGTCCAACTTTATGCGCTACTTCACCGGCAAACTCTACGTCAACGTCGGACTTATCGATACCACTTGCCCTCCTGCCAGTGTATGGTCGGTATTCAATGTATGTCCCGCCGCAAGCAAGGAGATCCACGCCTGCCCCTGGCTGGGACACGGCAAATACTCTCTCCCTGCCGAAACCGGAAAAGAGGTTAAAAAGGGCATGGACAGGCGGATGGAAGACGCCTGCAAGAACTTCATGTTGGAATAAAGCTGTTAGAAGTAGCTGCTTTCCTTTTCGAACAACGCCTTGTCCTCACGTGAAGGATCGGGCTTCACAGCATCTGTGGCGGCGAGTTTCTCGACCGCCTCTTTTGCATCTCCCTTGAGCTTGCGGGGAATCCACACAAGTATCTTCACGTAGAGGTCGCCGTTGCCATAGCCGTTCACGGCAGGCAGGCCCTTGCCACGAAGGCGTTGCACAGTGCCAGACTGGGTACCCGCTTCGATTTTCAGCTTCTGGGGGCCGTCCAGGCAGGGTACCTGGATCTCGCAGCCGAGCATCGCATCGGTAACTGAGATTACCCTTGTATAGAAGAGGTTCTCCCCTTCCCTCTTGAGCTGGGGATGGGCCTGCTCCTCGATTACTACCAGAAGGTCGCCGTTAACTCCGCCGCGCGGTGCGCTGTGTCCCTCGCCACGAAGGCTGAGCTGCATGCCGTTCTCGACACCAGCCGGAATACGGACGCGCACAGTTTCTTTCTTACGCTCAAGCCCTGTTCCCTTGCAGCGGGGGCAGGGATTGGAAACTATCTTTCCTTCGCCATGGCATTGCGGGCAAGTCTGCGCCGTGGTCATGAAGGCCATGCGCTGATATACCTGTCCCCTTCCCTGGCAGGTCGGGCAGACCTTGATGTCGGAAGCGTTCTTTGCGCCGCGTCCGCCGCAGTCCGGGCAGGGACGGTTGCGCTCGATCACCACTTCCTTCTCGCAGCCCTTGGCGATTTCTTCCAGGGTGAGGCGCACGCGTGTGCGGATGTCGCGCCCCCGCATTACGTTCGGGCCGCGCTGGCGTCCGCCGCCGAAGAGGTCGCTGAAGCTGAAGCCACC
>JAGAAY010000054.1 GCA_017615065.1 Bacteroidales bacterium
ACATATCGCCGAGGAACTGCTGGAGGCCGGCGTGGTGATCAAGCCCGCCTTCTGCGGCCCCTGCTTCGGCGCCGGCGACGTGCCTTCCAACAACGGTCTTTCCATCCGCCACACCACCCGCAACTTCCCCAACCGTGAAGGCTCCAAGCCCGGTCAGGGACAGATTTCGATGGTGGCGCTGATGGATGCCCGCAGCATAGCGGCAACGGCTGCCAACGGCGGCGTAATTACCGCGGCCACCGACATCGACTATACCGACAACCACAAGCCTTATGTGTTTGACGGCCATATCTACGAGAAGCGCATCTACCAGGGATTCGGCAAGGCCGATCCTTCCGTGGAGCTCCGTTACGGCCCCAATATCAAGGACTGGCCCGTGATGCCCGCGATGAGCGAGAACATGATGCTTGAACTTGCCGCCGTGATTCACGATCCCGTGACCACCACCGATGAACTTATCCCTTCGGGCGAGACTTCCAGCTACCGTTCCAACCCGCTCAAGCTCTCAGAGTTCGCCCTCAGCCGCCGCGTTCCCGAATACGTGGGCCGCAGCAAGAGGATCCAGGCGGAGGACAGGGACCGTCGCGCAGGCGTGATTTCCGAAAGCCTGGGCAAGGCGCTGGAAGTGGCGGATGCATCGGCCTCCAATACTTCGCTGGGCTCCTGCGTATTCGCCCGCAAACCCGGTGACGGCAGCGCCCGCGAGCAGGCAGCATCGTGCCAGAAGGTTCTTGGCGGCGACGCCAACATCTGCTACGAGTACGCCACCAAGCGCTATCGCTCGAACTGCATCAACTGGGGCATCGTCCCGTTCACCATCGACCCGGAAACCCCCTTCGACTACGAAGTGGGCGACTATATCTTCGTCCCCGGCATCCGCAAAGCCATTCTGGAGGGCCAGGAAGAGATCGATGCGCAGGTAATCACCCGCTCCGGCAAATGCATCCCCATCCACCTCTACTTCCGCGGCCTCACCCCCGCCGAAAGAGAGATTTTAGCCGATGGTTGTCTTATGAATTTTTATAAAAACCATAAATAGAAGTGTGGGGTTTAATGTAGTACAGGACAGTACTGGACAAAAGTTTTTTTGGCATTTTCAGACAAAAAAACTTTTAGTCCAGACTGGCCACAAGACGGAATGTTTTGATAATAGTATAATATGAAAAAGATTAAAATGACGACGCCGCTGGTCGAAATGGACGGCGACGAAATGACCAGGATCCTTTGGAAGATGATCAAGGATGAACTTATCCTTCCCTTCGTGGACCTTAAGACCGAATACTACGACCTGGGCCTCCCTTACCGCGACAAGACCTCCGACCAGGTTACCATCGACAGTGCAAACGCCACCAAGAAATACGGCGTTGCCGTGAAGTGCGCCACCATTACCCCTAATGTGCAGCGCATGAGCGAGTACAACCTGCACCAGATGTGGAAGAGCCCCAACGGCACCATCCGCGCCATGCTGGACGGCACCGTGTTCCGCACACCCATCACCATCCCTTCGATCCACCCCGCAGTGAAGTTCTGGAAGAAACCCATCACCATCGCCCGTCACGCCTATGGCGACGTTTACCGCGACGTTGAGATCCAGACCCACGAGCCCGGCGTGGCCAAACTGGTGTTCGAAGGTGCCTCCGGCGAGAGGATCGAGGAAGTTATCCACGAGTTCTCCGGCCCCGGCGTCATCGAAGGCATGCACAATACCGATGCATCCATCCGCAGCTTCGCCCACTCCTGCTTCAAGTACGCCCTGGATACGAAGCAAACCCTGTGGTTCGCCACCAAGGACACCATCTCCAAGAAGTACGACGGCCGCTTCAAGGCTATCTTCGAGGAGGTTTATGAGTCGGATTACAAGGAAGCCTTCGAGGCCGCCGGCATCGAGTACTTCTACACGCTCATCGACGACGCCGTAGCACGCGTAATGCGTTCCGAGGGCGGCTTCATCTGGGCCTGCAAGAACTACGACGGCGACGTGATGTCCGACATGGTATCTACCGCTTTCGGCTCCCTGGCTATGATGACTTCAGTGCTGGTTTCCCCGGACGGCAAGTACGAGTACGAGGCTGCCCACGGCACCGTTACCCGTCACTACTACAAGTACCTGAAGGGCGAGGAAACATCCACCAACCCCATGGCAACCATCTTCGCCTGGAGCGGCGCATTCCGCAAGAGGGGAGAACTGGACAACTTGCCTGAGCTGGTGAACTACGCCAATCAGCTCGAACAGGCCTGCTTCGACACCCTCAACGAGGGTCTCGAGACCAAGGATCTGGTGAACCTTTCCGAGGGCATCACTCCCAAGGGACTCACCTCGCTGCAGTTCCTGCAGGAGATCCGCGCCCGCCTGGAGAAACGCCTGGCGTAAGGATTACTTGAAATATTCGCGAATGTTGCGCGCCATCTCGGAAGCGAGACGGGCGCGCGCTTCGTTACTGGACCACGCTGTGTGGGGCGAGAAGATGACGCGTGAGGGGTCCTTGAGGTGCATGAGGGGGCTGGAGGCGGGGAGCGGCTCCTTTACGAAAACGTCCAGGGCGGCTCCGGCAAGGAGGCCTTCGTCAAGGGCGCGTGCAAGGTCTTCTTCCACGGCAATGCCGCCGCGGCCTGTGTTCACCAGGACTGCGGTGGGCTTCATTTTGAGGAAGCCTTCATAGCCGATGAGCCCGGCTGTGCGCTCGTTGTAGGGGGCATGGATGCTTACGACATCGGCCTTTTCCAAAAGCTGGTCGATGCTTACCGAAGGATAGTCCTTGCAATGCGAAGTGCCGGAGGTGGAGTAGTAGATGACGTTCATGCCGAAGCATTTGCCGATGGCGGCGACCTTCTGGCCGATGGCTCCCATGCCGATGATGCCCAGGGTTTTGCCGGCGAGCTCCGTGAAGGGATGGCCGGCGTCCACGTGGATGCGGCCCTGCGCATATACGCCCGACTTGACGTAATTGTCATAGTGGAAGGCGCGGCCGGTGAGGTTGAGGATGTGCATCCAGGTGAGCTGTGCTACGGAATCCGTGGAATATGCGGCAACGTTTCGGACGGCCACGCCCCTTTCCGTGCACAGGGGTACGTCGATGTTGTTGATGCCGGTGCCGGCCTCGCAGATGAGCTTGAGCCTGGGGGCGGCATCCAGGAAGGGGGCGTTCACGATTATTTTGTTGAGGATGGCGACATCGGCCTCCTTCACCCGTTCGCGGGCCTGCTCAGGGGTGGAATCCGGATAGCATGTGAGTTCTCCCAGGGCGGAGATTTCGTCCATCGGCGTGCTGCCCATCGTGGCGGCGTCAAGGAATACGATACGCATATTTTCAGTCGATTTGCACAAATTTAGGGATAATTTTGTAAATTTACGCCCTCATGGACGAATTTCTGAGGCATATAAGCGAGGCCGTTACGCGCCGTCGGGGAATTCTGAGCCCGGACAAGGACTGGTGCGCCATCGGCGGAGACCTGCTCCTGCATCCGGAGGAGGCGGCATCGCTGTTCGTGACTCCGCTGCCGGACTTCAAGGCCGCGGTGACGGCGGAGGCATCGGCCCGGAAATTCGCCGCTAAGCGCTACTGCAAGCAGCTTTATACTCCCGACAGCGATCCTCTTCTTGCCGATGCCATCGCGGATTTAACCTACGCGCAGGAGACACGTCTTAAGCTCCGGGATCCTTTGCGTCCGGACGATGAGGTGCGCGAGAATGCATCGTCCTTCATCCTTGCGGTGTATACGCTGATGGCTATGGTAATGCACAGGCGCACGGACTATGAGGCGCTGTACTGCGCGGCACTGTCCAAT
Organism: Bacteroidales bacterium; assembly: GCA_017615065.1. GTDB lineage: Bacteria > Bacteroidota > Bacteroidia > Bacteroidales > UBA932 > Cryptobacteroides. The sequence goes on from JAGAAY010000054.1 coordinate 3,787, forward strand.
TTTTATGATCTTTTGAGCGCCCGTGGAGTGAGGCAGGTGTATGACACTGCGTGGCCCGGGCGATACTCCGCCACTGAAATCTTTTATCCTCTTGGCTGATGGACTGGAATCTTATCTTACGGCTTGTCATAGCCGGGCTGCTTGGCGGGCTCGTGGGCCTGGAGCGTGAACTCCGCGCAAAGGAGGCGGGTCTTCGCACCCACTTTATCGTGGCTTTGGGCAGCGCCCTGTTCATGATTATTTCGCAGTATGCTTTTGGCAGCGCCCAGCACGATGCGGCCAGGGTTGCCGCACAGGTGGTGTCCGGTATCGGCTTCATCGGCGCGGGTGTGATTATTTTCCAGAAGAATGCGGTTCGCGGTGTTACCACTGCTGCCGGTCTGTGGGTTGTGGCCGCCATCGGCCTTGCCTGCGGTGCCGGAATGTGGGAGGTGGCAGCTGCTACCACCATTCTCACGGTGATTTGCCTTGAGGCAGTGCATTTCGTTCACAAACGTTACGGGGAGAAGTTCGTGGAACTTCAGGCTGACTGCGCCTCGTCCGAGGATGTGCAGGCTGTGATAGCGGTTCTGAAGCAGAACGGAATACACGTGGAGAACTGGACCCTTTCCCGCGGCCGTGCCAGTTTCCAGATTCACGTACGCCAGGGAGTGTTCATCGAAACCCTTCCACGGCTCATGTCTTCAATGAAAAACCCCACGCTGGAACAGCTGGGGTAATCCGGTTTCCGAGCTCAGTCTAAAACCTTAACGCCAGGCCCACTCCATTCTGCGTGGGACCCATCGTTATGTTCGGCTTGGGCGCATATCGGCGCGAATAATCGTCCATCATGTCGTCCAGGTCTTTGCGGCCTTTGACCCACAGGGGTATGCCCACGCCAAGTGAGGCGGCGGTTCCAATGAGACCAAGCGTACCGAGAATCGCTCCGCCGGGATTGACTCCTCCAGAATAGCCTTCCATTCCGAGGTCGTCAGTTGCTCCAATCATCAAGCCTGCAAGGCCGACCAGTGCACAGGTGGGCGCTGACAGGGTTGTGAGCGAAATTCCCCAGAGCAAATTGCTGTTGGCCTTGCGGTAACGGCTGCCGTAAATCATGCTCATCTGATCGGTGAGGGGCATCATGTAGAACCAGTCGCCTGGTGAAGGAACAGTATAAATTGGGGAAATAGCTAGTGGCTGTGGATCGTTGTTTCCACTATAGTCCTGAGCCCTGAGGCCTCCCGCCAACGCAAGGAGCGCCACGACAGATATCAATGCTTTTTTCATATGCGGTTATTTGCCATATTATGCTCCAAATTCTGTGCCCTGGTGCTCCCGAAGGTACATTGCTCGGCACCTTCGGGAGCATTTTGGGCCGTTTTTGCTCCTGAAGGTACATGGCTAGGCACCTTCGGGAGCACCAATGATTTCAGGGGGCGTGATTAGTAAGGAAAATTTCGTAAATTTGTGGGAAGTATGGCGGCAAGCAGGAAATACGGGACGTGCTTTTTTGAGCAGTACGCGCAGATTACGCTGTGCGAGCTGCTGGGAAGCGAGTTTGAGTGCCTGGTGAACAGGGACAGGCCGGATTTGCAGTCGGAGGGGAGTGATGCCATCGGCATTGAGGTCACGAGGGCGATGGAGGAGAGTCGCAAGGCGGAACAGGAACTGTTGAAGGATGTGGCGGGAATCACCGCGGGAAACGGCAATGGCACCGGCAGGGGAGAGGACGACATCACTGCTCTTGAGTTTGCCGATGAAATCAATAACATCCTGGAGTACGGTTATGCCTATGGACTCAAGGGGGGCAAGCTCATCGGCCTGAAGGAGTTGCCGTACTGGTCAATGGCGATGCCGCTCAAGCGTATACTGGAAAGCAAGGTGCAGAAGGTGGGGAACGGTTTCTACGGCCATTTCCGCAAGATGGGCCTGTACGTGTTCTGCAAAGATAACCTCGAGGAAATGGACGCATTCGGCGCAATGAGCTACACCATCGGCCTCCAGAAATACCTGGACAACCGTTTCAACCGTCTGTATCTGGCCGATCCCGACGATCTCTTCGTCTGCAATCTGGACGACGGCCTCAGCGACAGTTCCCGTCTGTGCCGCTATCCCATCTCCCAGGAGCTTCGCCGCTCCATTTACCTCGAAGCCGTGAGGAAACAGATCTAGTCCAGCAGGAGTTCCATTGAGGTGTACTGGGGAGTCATGCCCATTGCGGCGTAAAAGGCGGCGGCGCCGGGGTTGCATTCCCACACGTGCAATGTGATGTTATGGCAGCCGTGGCCGATGGCGTAGGATTTTACGTGCCGGAACAGGGATTTGCCGATGTGGCGGCCGCGGGCGGCGGCATCGACACATAAGTCATCGACATATAAGGTGGTCAGAGGCTTAAGGCTGCCGCTGCACTGATGCTCCAATGCGCAGAATGCGTATCCCAGCACCAAACCGTTTTCCTCGTACACGAATACTGGCGTGTCCGGATTCCGGAAGATGGCCAGAAGTTCATCGTCAGTGTACTTTTTGCCCTCCGCCCGGAAGAGGTCCGGCCGGCCTTCGTGATGCACATGCAGCACCTGCCTAAGCAGGCTGTTCACTGCATCCAGGTCTTTTGGCTCCGCTAAACGTATCATACTCCCGCAAATATAGTGGAAAACTTGGAAAAATGTAAAATTGTGGCGTACTTTGGGAAGAGAAAGACGAGCTTATGGTAATGATACTCATCGCGGCGGTTTTGCCGGCTTTGGTCCTTATATATTTTATATATAGGAAAGACAAGTTCCGTAAGGAGCCCACGGGGATGCTGCTCAAGGGGTTCGGGTTCGGGGCGCTGTCGGCGCTGGCGTCGTTCCTGATTTCCCTGCCGCTGGGCGTGATGGGGTTCTATCCTGCGGAGGCAACAACCGCGGCCGGGCATATAAGCACGGCGCTGTTTGCTGCGGCGGTTCCGGAGGAGCTGGCCAAGCTGCTCATGCTCTGGCTGCTGCTCCGCCACTGCAAGGACTTCGACGAGTATGTGGACGGAATCGTGTACGCCGTGTGTGTCGGCATGGGGTTCGCCGCTCTGGAGAATGTCATGTACCTGTTCTCCAATTCGCAGAACTGGGCCGCGGTTGGCGCAATGCGCGCACTGTGCTCCGTGCCGGGGCACTTCTTCTTCGCCGTGATGATGGGCTTCTTCTACTCCAAAGCCATGCTTGGGGATCCTGCAAAGCGCAAGTCCAACATGTGGCTGGCCGCCCTGGTGCCCATCGCCCTGCATGCCGCCTTTGACGCGCTGCTGATGCTCACGGGGCTTGGCGCCGGCATCATCGGCACATGCATTCTCCTCTTCATCGGCCTATATGCATATATGGCATTTACCGCCCGGAAACGCTATAAGGAGCATCTCGCCATAGACGAAGTTGCGAAAAAGGTGGATGACACCATAGCCGCAGAACTGGCCGATGCCGCCGACGGCAAGCGGGACAATCCTGTGGGCGACGTTATCTACCTGCCGAAAAACCTGCCAGAGGACAAGGCGTAGCGGCAAATCACAAAAAAAATGAAAAAATCTGTAAAATAATTTGCAGATTAAAATTTTTGTCTTACCTTTGCAGTGTACTAATAAACTAGTACACCAAAAACATAAAAATCTTGGGTTATGAAAAAGTTGATGTTAGACCGTCAGAACAGGAAAATCGCCGGAGTTTGCGCAGGACTCGCAAACTACTTTGACGTGGATGTGACGGTAATCCGCATTTTGTTCCTCGTGGGCCTGATCTGCTGCTCGTTCGGCTTCTGGGTCTATCTGATCGTATGGGCTGTGGCCCCTTATTCCGATAAATATATTACAAAAGCATAAGATTATGATTACCATCGACAATCTTGCATTCAGTTACGGACCGGTGAGCGTGCTGGAGAATATCTCCATGCGCATTGAACCCGGCAGTATCTACGGCCTCCTGGGAGAGAACGGAGTGGGGAAGACCACTCTGCTCACGCTCCTGTGCGGTCTCAAGAAACCCATGGCGGGCACCATCGACATCGACGGCCGCGATCCTTTCGACCGCAAGCCTTCGCTCCTGGAGGAACTCTATTATCTTCCCGACGAGGTTGCTCCCGTGAACGCATCGGCATACTCTTTCGCAAAAGAGGCCGGAGTGTTCTGGAAAGGCTTCAGTCTGGAGAAATTCGTACAGGTTCTGCACGAGTTCGAGGTGGATGACAAGCAGATGATGAACGCGATGAGCGCAGGCCAGCTCAAGAAGACCTACATCTCCTTCGCGCTCGCATGCAATGCGCGTTATTATTTCATGGATGAACCCACGAACGGGCTGGATATCCCTTCCAAGACGCAGTTCCGCAAGGCTATCACCAAGTACACTTCCGAGGAATCGGCAATCGTGATCAGCACCCATCAGGTGAGGGATCTGGAAAACATCATCGACCCGGTGATCATTCTGGACAAGAGGGATGTGCTGCTGCAGGCAAGCATCGCGGAGATTTCGGAGAAGCTGTTCTTCGACTACGGCACCGAGGTGAACCCCGGCGCGCTGTATCTGGAGCAGATCCCCGGCGGCACAATCCAGGTGTATCCCAACACCACGGGCGAGGAGTCCAAGGTGAATATGGAGGCGCTGTTCAACGCCGTGTACAAGCATAAGGACGTGATTAAAGCAATGTTTAAACAGTAGAAAGCCATGAACGAGACATTTTCCTTCAAGCGCTTCGGCACTTATTTCAAATATGACATCACCCAGCTTTGGAGAAAGCACTCCAGGGCCGTGCTCCTGATTGGCTTCTCAGGCGTTATCGCATACGTTCTGTGCGTCCTGTTCAGCCTGCTGTTCAACCAGACTTACCAGGCTCCCGGTATTGTGGGAAGGTTCGTAGTGTTCGCGGTGGCCAGTATTGTCCTGGAACTGTATATGACCAAGTTCTACGGTTTTCTAACCGACAAGAAAGAAGGCTCCGACTGGATCCTTGTTCCCGCATCGAAGACTGAAAAATACGTGTCGATGCTGTTGAACACCATCATCATCATCCCTGTGGCATTCCTTATCGTTTTCCTGGGCACCGACTGGATTATCTGCCTGCTTGACAAGACCGCGGGAACAGCCCTCATCTCCAGCACTTCAGAGGTGATCAACTCCATACAGTTGGGGGCAACCGATCTGGATGAATTGAAGGAAGTCGGCATGAGTCCGGTGCTGTTCATGATCATGGCGGTTATCGGCTCATGGGCAAACTACCTGTACTTCCTCCTCTGCGGCATCTGCTTCAAGAAGAATAAGATCTTTTATTCCATCCTTATCATCTTTGCATTCTCTATCCTCATGAGCACTCTGTCGGCCCTGGTCATCCCCGGCATAGACTTCGAGGCAATGCTGGATAATATGAGCGAAGAAAAGGTCAAGGCGTATGTAAAGGGCTTTATGACCGCAGTGTACATTTTCACCGTGATTTATGCCGTGGGTATGGGCTGGGGCGTATGGCACCGCATCAATACCATTAAACATTGACGGCCATGAACTTTAATGCTGAAAAACCGATCTATCTCCAGATTGCCGATGCCGTATGCGCCCGCGTACTGTCCGGCGAACTGAAGGCCGAGGACCGAATCCAGTCGGTTCGGGAATACGGCGCCGAGCTGGGCGTAAACCCCAACACGATGGCCCGAAGCTATGAGAAGCTCACTGCCGACGGCGTAATCTACAACAAGCGCGGCATAGGCTACTTCATAGCCCCCGAGGCCCGCGAGCTGATACTCCAGCGCATGAAATCCGATTTCCTGGAGCGCGAAGTTCCGGAAATCAAGGGGAAACTCAAGCTGCTCGGACTGGAGTATACTGTGTTCAAGGATTAAAAAAATGCCGGCATTCCGGCATTTTTTGTATCTTTGTGAGATTTAATAAAAGACTGTATGTTCGAAAACCTGAGCGAAAGGCTGGAGAGGTCTTTCAAGATACTGAGGGGTGAAGGGAAAATCACCGAAATCAACGTAGCCGAAACCGTCAAAGACATCCGCAAAGCACTCCTGGATGCCGATGTGAGCTATAAGGTTGCCAAGGACTTTTGCAATACCGTAAAGGAGAAAGCCCTGGGCGCCAACGTAATCAACGCCGTGAAGCCGCAGCAGCTCATGATCAAAATCATGCACGACGAGCTGGCGGATTTCATGGGCAGCAATGCGCAGGACATCAACCTCAAAGGCACTCCCGCGGTTGTTCTCGTGGCCGGCCTGAATGGTTCCGGTAAAACCACGTTCTCCGGGAAACTGGCGCTGCACGTCAAGAGCAAGAAGGGCATGAAAGTGCTCCTTGCCGCGTGCGACACGTTCCGTCCCGCCGCTATCGAACAGTTGAAAGTGCTGGGAGAGAGCGTGGGCGTGCCCGTGTATACGGAAGAAGGGGAGAAGGATCCCATCAAGATAGCCCAGGGCGCAATTGCCAAAGCGAAGTCGGAAGGCTACAGCGTGGTAATTGTGGATACCGCCGGCCGCCTGGCCGTGGACGATGAGCTGATGGACGAGATCTCCGCCCTGCACCAGGCCGTGAAGCCCACCGAGACCCTGTTCGTGGTGGACGCCATGACCGGCCAGGATGCCGTGGAAACGGCCCGCGTGTTCAACGAGCGGCTGGATTTCGACGGCGTGGTGCTCACCAAGATGGACGGCGACACCCGCGGCGGTGCGGCCCTTTCCATCAAGGCAGTAGTGGGCAAGCCCATCAAGTTCGTATCCACCGGTGAAAAGATGGAGGCGCTGGACGTGTTCCATCCGGAGCGCATCGCAGACCGCATCCTGGGAATGGGCGACGTGGTATCCCTGGTGGAGAAGGCGCAGGAACAGTTCGACGAGAAGCAGTCGCGCGAACTCCGCAAGAAGCTTGCAAAGGACAAATTCACCCTCTGGGACTTCTACGAGCAGATCCAGCAGGTTAAGAAGATGGGCAACATCAAGGACCTTGCGTCCATGATTCCGGGTGTGGGGAAGGCCATCAAGGACATCGACATGGACAATGATTCCTTCAAGTACACGGAGGCAATCATACTGTCGATGACGCCGTACGAGCGCGAGCATCCTGAGGCAATCAATGGCACGCGCCGCAAGAGGATTGCCGATGGCTCCGGCACGTCGCTCCCCGAGGTGAACCGTCTGCTGAAGCAGTTCGAGGGCACCCGCAAAGTGATGAAGACTGCGATGACGGGGAACCTGATGCAGCAGATGAAGGGGATGAGACGCAGATGAAAAGAATCCTTATCGTATTAGTCGCCATCCTGGCGGTAGCTTGCGGCCAGAGGCTGCGGGACGGAGAGTACACGCTCACGGTGCTGTCTACGAACGACACGCACGGCTCGTTCTTCGACTCCACTTATGCGGGGGGCGGGATCAAGCGCAGCCTGTATGCCGTGAACCATTATGTGGACAGCGTGCGTGCGGAGCAGGGCAGGGAGAATGTGCTGCTGATCGACGCCGGGGACTGTCTGCAGGGCGATGAGGCTACGTATTATTTCAATTTCGTGGATACCGTGAGCACGCACGTGTTCTCCCGTATGGTGGACTATATGGATTACGATGCGGTGGCTGTGGGAAACCACGATATTGAGACGGGGCACGGGGTGTACGACCGTGTGGCAAAGGATCTTCGTAAGGCGGGTATCCCCATGCTGGCAGGCAATTATCTGCGCGACAGCGACGGGAAACCCTACTTCCCGCTGTATGCAACAGTTCGCAAGGCGGGCCTGAAAATCGCCGTCCTGGGTTATGGCAACGCCAATATCAAGGGATGGCTGCCGGAAGCGCTGTGGAAGGGAATGCATTTCGAATCCATCGTGCAGGTTATTCAGGCCGATGTTGACGCGGTGCGGGCCAAAGAGCATCCCGACGTGGTTGTGGTGGCAATGCACACAGCAACCGGAAAGGGCGACGGCTCTGTGCTGGAAGCCGAGGCTATGGACGCTTTCAACAGCGTGAAGGGCGTGGATTTCATCTTATGCGGCCACGATCATCGGCCTTATGTGGAAGCCAGGGACAGCAGCGCGCTGCTCAATTCAGGAAGCCACTGCCGCAATGTTGCGGAGGGAATAATGCAGTTCAAGGTGGAAGGAGGCCGGATCGTGAGCAAGGCGTTTGAAACGAAGCTCATCCCCGTGAAGGCCGAAATGGCGGATCCAGCGATGCGCGAGCATTTCCATGACGATTATCTGGCGGTTAAGGCCTTTACCATGGCAGAAGTAGGCACGCTGGACGTAACGGTGCGCACCCGCGAAGCTTTTGCCGGAATGTCGCCCTACATCGGCCTGATTCATACTCTCAGCCTTGAGGCTACCGGTGCCGATATCGCTTTCGCCGCGCCCCTCTCTTACAATAAGGTTATTGAGGCCGGCCCCATCATCTTTGACGACCTGTTCATATTCTATCCCTACGAGAATCAGCTGTATGTGATCAATATGACGGGGGAGGAGATCGTCCGCTACCTGGAGTTCTCCTACGACATGTGGATCAACACGGTGAAATCGGCCGATGAGCATGTGCTGAAGATTGTGAACCGCGAAGACCCTCGCACCATGCAGAAGGGCTGGTCGTTCACGGGGCGCACGTACAATTTTTCATCGGCAGGCGGAATCAATTACACTGTTGACGTGACAAAGCCCCTGGGAGAGCGCGTGAAGATTACGACGATGGCCGACGGCACCCCGTTCGCTGCGGCACGCACATATAAGGTCGCGATTTCGTCCTATCGCGCCAGCGGCGGCGGTGGCCATCTGCAGGCTGCCGGCGTGGATACCGGGAATATCGACAGCAGGGTGGTGGACAGGTATCCCGAGGTTCGCAGCATCCTGTATGATTATATTAAGGAAAACGGTTCTGTCGAGTTGGAACGCATCAGCGATCCGGCGGTTATAGGCTCATGGAGTTTCGTTCCGGAGAATATCGCCGCACCGTCGATAGAACGCGATATGAAACTTATTTTTGGTGAAAAATGAAACGTAGTGTATTAGTTGTCGCCGCGGCTTTGATGCTGTGCGCATCGGCCCAGGCGAAACCCCTCAAGGGGAAGGTCCTGTTCCTGAACTTTTCGCAGCCGGTTGCGGAGCGTGCGAAGAGTTCGATGTCGCTTGGAATGAGCGGCGTGTCCAACAACAGGAGTTCATCGCTTCTCACCCTGGAAGCCGTGCTGGAAACGGCTGCCAAGGACGATGATATCGCGATGATTTTCATGAGGCCCGACAAACTTACTGCCGGTACTGCCACAACGGAGGAGATTCGTACCAGCGTGCTCCGTTTCCGCGAGAAGTCCGGAAAGCGCGTCGTCGCCTACATGAATTCCATCAACGCCCGCAGCCTGTATCTGGCAACATCGGCCGATATGATTGTGCTCAATCCGGCTGCAAGCGGCCATTTCTCCGGCATGGGCTCCACCCAGTACTTCATCAAGGACCTGCTGGACACCCTGGGCGTGCATATGCAGCTCATCCGTCACGGCAAGTACAAGAGCGCCGGCGAGATGTATATCCGCAACGACATCTCCCCGGAAAACCGCGAGCAGTACCAGGCCCTGCTGGGGACAATCTGGGACACCTATATGGACGGCATCGCCCAGGCCCGCGGCATCGAAAAGTCCAGCCTGGACGCCATGGCCAGCAGGCTTTCCCTTGCCGATGCGCCCTCGTGGTACGAGGCCGGACTGGTGGATACCCTCATGCACCGCGACCAGATAGAGGCCTATCTGTGCGCTCTTATGGGCAAGGACAAGGTGTCGGATATCGGCAAAATAACCCCGGACAAGTATAAGCTCCATAAGGGGAATTCCCGCAACCACATTGCCGTCATTTATGCCGATGGCTCCATCGGCTCGGATCTGGTTGGCGATGAACTGGCCCGTACGATCGAGAAGGTAAAGGCCGATAAGAACGTGAAGGCGGTTGTGTTCCGCGTGAATTCTCCCGGCGGTGCAGTGATGGATTCGGACATTATCCGCCGCGCCATCCTTCAGCTTCAGGAGGATAAGCTCGTGGTTGCCAGCTATGGCGATTATGCGGCTTCCGGCGGCTACTGGATTTCGGCATCGGCCTCCAGGATTTTCTGCTCCAATACCACCCTCACCGGCTCCATCGGCGTATTTGGAATGGTGCCTTCTTACGGCGATGCTATTCGCAGGCATCTGCACGTTAATCCGGTTGTTGTGGGCACTCACGAGCACAGCGACATGTTCTCCGGAATGAGAGACCTGGATCCCGCCGAACTGGAGTGGAACCAGCAGCAGATAGAGACCGTCTACACCAATTTCGTGAATCTTGTGGCCAAGGGCCGCGGAATGACTCCGGATGCGGTGGACGACATTGCGCAGGGCCGCGTTTGGGCCGGTGCAACGGCATTCAAAATCGGCCTGGCCGATGAGAGGGGCACTCTCCTGGATGCGATCAAATACGCTGCGAAAGAGGCCGGCCTGAGCGATTTCCGCATCGACTGCTACCCCGAGGTGAAGGAGGTTACCCTCCGCAGCCTCCTCTCCGGCAAGAGCGACAACCTCCCTCTGGTAACCCTGCCTTTCAGCGAGTTCCCGTTCCTGCTTCAGGCGGAGGGCCCGGTTTACATGGCACTTATGGAATCGATAATTACAATTTATTAGGATATGAAGAAGTTATTTTTGGCCGCTCTCGCGGCGCTCGCATGCATGGGTCTTTATGCCCAGAGTTTCGAGCTTTCCGATGACGGAGAGCTGATCGTGGACAGCGACAACTGGAGCATGTGGTCTTCAGACAGTTCGTTTGGCTGGGGATATCACGTGATGATAGACGGCGATGCCGAATTCCTGGACAACACTACTACATTCGGAAGGAACAGGGAGATTTTCTTTACTCTCATCGGCGGAGAATTCAGGCCGGTTAAGTTCCTGGGACTGTCGGGCTGCCTGGATCTAAACTGGGACACCTACAGGCTCAGGAAAAATGCATATTACTGGGAACCGGACGGCAATGGCGCAGTGTCTGTGAAACCGCTCGAGGGCAGTCCTTACCTCAAGATCCGCAAGTCGGTCCAGCGCAGTTTCGGCTTCGACCTTCCCGTTCAGCTGAAGATCCATCTCGGCAACCTGTGCATCGCCGGCGGTGTGGTTGGTGAATTCAATTTCAGCGGGGTAACGCTTACTAAGGCACTGGATCAGAACGGCGAAAAGGTGAAGTTCAAGGATAAGGAGATACAGACCCATCCTTTCACTTACAGCTACCGTGCTTCCATCACTTACGACCACCTGGGCATTTACGGTAAGTACAGCCCCTGCTCGCAGTTTGTACAGGGTTTCGGCCCCCAGTTCTCTTACTGGACCGTGGGACTTATTCTCTGGTAGCCGCGATAAGCAGGTTTTTGTCGGCCGTGTCGTCGTGCGCGGCAAAGATATGGACGCCTGTGGAGCCTGACTGGACTCCCAGGCGTTTTTTCAGTGCCTCGGAGGTGATGGGGACGCCCCGTGCGGTGACATCGGCCTTTGGATATTTTGTGCCGATGGCGTTGATTCCGCGCTTGTCCATGGCGGCGACTTCCAGGATGCGGAACCACTTGCCGAAGGGCGTGAGTTCCGGGACCGGCTCCTGGGCGAAGTACAGGTGCGTGTTCACGCCGGGCTTTGCCAGGTGGAAGCGCTGGGATATGAGTTTGAAGCAGCCGGCCTTGAGCAGGGCCTTGCCGGGGGAGAAGAGATAGCCTTGCGATTCGCCGGTTATGGCTACGGCGTCGCGTTCATCGGCAGGGGAGAAGGAGAGGGTGGTGCCGTTGTCGTAGACGGTTATTGTATAGTCGCCTTTGTGTTCGCGGTCCAGGAGGAAGAGGAGTTCCTTGCATTCGCCATCCGAGCCCACGACGTGGATTTCCTTGACGTTGGGGCCCAGGTCGTGTGCCCCCTGCGATATGTCCAGCATGGGGGAGAGCTTGAGCAGGACGAAGCGGGCTTTTGTGAACAGTTCCGGCAGCAGCGCGGTTACATCGGGCGAGCAGTCGGCAATGCGGAATACCTTGCCGCCGCTTGAATCCCGCCGTGCCGGATCCAGGAAGAACGCATCGGCCTGGAAATCTCCCAGAACAGCGCCTATGCAGCCCGGGGCTATTTCCGCGCAGGAGAACCGCACATTGCCCAGGCCCAGCTCCGCGAAGTTGTGCCTGGCCGCCTCCACCAACTCCGGCCGCATATCGTTGTACAGGACGTTGAAACCCGCCTTCGCGAAGGCCCATGAATCAACGCCCAGCCCTCCGGTGAGGTCTGCCAGTCTGCCGTTAGGCACCAGCGCAGATTTGTATTGAGCCGTTTCGGAGGAGCTGCATTGTTCGGCGCCGAGGGGGTAGGGGAATCGGAGGGAGGGGTTGGAGAGCCATTCGGGAACTTTGCCGGAGAGCTTGCGGCGGGCCTCCAGGGTGCTCAGGGCGAGGGGAAATTCCGGGAAATCGGCATACCTGCTGCGCGAGAGGGCCAGGGTGGCGGGGTCATCGGAGAGATGCTGCAATATGAAATCGGCAAAAGTCATTGTTGCAAAGGTAGAAATTATTAGTTAAATTTGTGGATGGGAAAACACTAAAAACACTATAACTCTATGAAAGACTTCAAGCAGGCAGCCAATAGCTGGCTCCAGGGTAACTTCGACGAAGAAACCAAAGCACAGGTCAAACAGCTAATGGACACGGATCCGGTGGCGTTGGAAGACGCTTTTTACCGCAATCTGGAATTCGGCACGGGCGGTCTCCGCGGCACTATGGGCGTGGGCACCAACAGGATGAACAAGTACACCGTGGGCATGGCTACCCAGGGCCTTGCCAACTACATCAAGGAGCATGTGGCCGGATCCAGGAGCGTATGCATCGCATATGACTCCCGCAACAATTCGGCCCTCTTCGCAAAGATCAGCGCGGATGTGCTGTCAAATAACGGCATCCACGTGTATCTGTTCGACGGTCTCCGTCCCACCCCGGAACTCAGTTACTCCATCCGCTTCAAGGGCGCAACGGCCGGCATCATGGTAACAGCCAGCCACAACCCCAAGGAGTACAACGGCTACAAGGTCTTCTGGAGTGACGGCGGCCAGATCACGGCCCCGGTCGACAAGGACATCGTCGCAGAAGTGGCCAAGATCGAGGATCCTGCCGATGTTCGCTTCACACCGGTGGAGGGAGCCGAAATCGGCGGCATCGAAATGATGGGAGCCGATGTCGACGAGCACTATCTCTCGGACCAGCTCACCCTCATGCTCAGCCCGGACGCCGTTAAAAAGCATGCCGACATGAAGATCGTCTACACGCCTCTCCACGGCTGCGGTGTCCGCCTGATGCCGGAAGCACTCAAACGCATCGGCTTTACGAATATAATCCACGTCCCCGAGCAGGACATCAACGACGGCAACTTCCCCACCGTGGTCTCTCCCAACCCGGAAGAGCCGGCCGCCATGAAGATGGCATTGGAAAAGGCCGATGAAACCGGCGCAGACCTCGTGCTCGCCACAGACCCTGATGCCGACCGCCTTGGCATCGCCGTCCGCGACGATTCCGGCAAGATGGTGCAGCTCACCGGCAACCAGACCTGGAGCTTCCTTACGTACTATATTCTCAGGCGCTGGAAGGAGCTGGGCAAGCTGGACGGCAGGCAGTACTGCGTGAAAACCATCGTTACTTCAGAGCTGATCGCCGCCATTTGCAAGAGCTTTGGCGTGAAGTGCTACAACGTGCTCACGGGCTTCAAGTACATCGCAGAAGTGCAGAAGCAGCAGGAAGGCAAGGCAGAGTTTGTGTGCGGTGGCGAGGAGAGCTATGGCTTCAACCTGGGTTCCTTCGTACGCGACAAGTGCGCACAGGTAGCAGGCTGCGCCGTTGCGGAATGCGCTGCATGGGCTGCAGAGCAGGGTATGACCCTGTGGCAGCTGCTCCAGAAGGTGTACAGGGAGTATGGCCTGTACGTGGAAAAGATGGTGTACATCGTGCGCAAGGGTAAATCCGGCGCCGAGGAAATCCAGAAGATCATGGCCGATTACCGCGCATGCCCTCCCGCACAAATCGCCGGCAGCCCCCTCGCCAAGGTTATCGACTATAACAAACCTGAAGAAACCGGCCTCCCCAAGAGCAACGTCCTTCAGTTCTTCAACGAAGCCGGCGACGTGGTCTCCGTACGCCCCTCCGGCACCGAACCCAAAATCAAGTTCTACTTCGGCGCCCACGGCAGCGACGCTCCCGCAAAGATCGAAGCGCTCCGTGAGCAGTTCATAAAATAGCCGTAAAACGCAACTCGCTGAATATCAGTGCATTGTTAAAACGGGGTGTTGCAATTTGTCACACCCCGTTTTCGTATCTCATTGTGTATCAATAACATCCATTTTACGCCAGACTATTGCCTGGGAGAAGAAATGTATTGTCCGGGGGACTCCGCTTCGCTCCGGCCCCTCCCACAATCTACTGCGTCCCGGCAAGCCGGAACTTGTATCTTGCGGGCCCCTCCCCCTGCCCGTGTCCGGGGGTGGACACGCCCCCGGACAATACATTTCTTCTCCTTTCAGACAAAAGTCTTGAAAGCCGGACAGTTAAATCGGCAGGACTTATGCTCCTGAGAGCCATAGGCGGAAAATGGCATGCGGGGAGGATTGTGCAGAGAGCGGTGCTGCGCAGCAGCATGACGGAGTTGTCCGAAGACGTTAGACGCGCCGAATGGCGTGGCTAAAAGGATGAGTTCGACGTCAAGCGAACGGGTTGGGGCCATTTTTCGACGTCAGGCCTCAGGAGCATAAGTCCTGACGTAACTGTTCGGCAAAAGTCCCGGGGTTATTCGGATTTGGAGGGGCAGAAGGGGGAGAGGCCGCAGGAGGAGCAGCGGGGGTTGCGGGCGGTGCAGGTGTAGCGGCCGTGGAGGATGAGCCAGTGGTGGGCGATGGGGCGCTGAGCGGGGGGAATGTGGCGTTCAAGGTCCTGTTCCACTTCATAGGGGGTGGAGCCTCGGGAGAGGCCGAGCCTGTGGGAGACGCGGAAGACGTGGGTGTCTACGGCGATGACGGGTTTGTCGTATACGATGGAGGCGATGACGTTGGCGGTTTTGCGGCCCACGCCGGGGAGGGACATGAGGGCGTCGATGTCGGAGGGGACTTCTCCGGCGAAATCGGCCTCAAGTCTGGCTGCCATGTCGATGAGGTGGCGGGTCTTGGAGTTGGGGTAGGAGACGCTGCGGACCAGGGCGTAGACATCGTCGAAGGATGCTGCGGCAAGGGCGGCGGGAGTGGGGTAGGCACGGAAGAGTGCCGGGGTTACCATGTTTACGCGTTTGTCGGTGCACTGGGCCGACAGAATCACTGCTACGAGCAGCTGGAATGGATTGTCAAAGTGTAGTTCCGACTCCGCTATGGGGCGGTTTTCCATAAACCATCCAACTATGGCGGCGTAGCGTTCCTTGAGTGTCATAGACTGAAACCCCTAGAGTGACCAGACACGCTCTTCGCAGCGTTCCCCGTCGCAGACGAACACACGGCCGGGGTGATTCTCCAGGATGGAGAGGTTATGGGTTACCATAATCACGGCGGTGCCTGAGGAGTTGAGCGAGCACAGGAGTTCCAGGATGCCCTCTGCGGTTTCCGCGTCCAGGTTGCCGGTGGGTTCATCGGCAAGGATTACCTGGGGTTTGTTAAGGAGGGCCCTGGCGATGGCTACGCGCTGCTGCTCGCCGCCGGAGAGCTGGTGGGGCATTTTGTGGGCTTTGGTTTCCAGGCCTACCGAGGCCAGCACCTCGCATATGCGCTGATCCATCTGCTCTTTGTCTTTCCAGCCGGTGGAACGGAGGACGAAGTACAGGTTGTCTTCCACGCTGCGGTCCATGAGGAGCTGGAAGTCCTGGAAAACGATGCCCAGACGGCGGCGGAGGAAGGGGATGTCCCTGCGGCGGATGCCTTCAAGGGAGTAGCCGCATACGGAGGCCTCGCCGGCCAGGAGGGGGTTTTCCGCCGTGATTGTGCGGATGATGGAAGTCTTGCCGGAGCCAACCTTGCCCACTATGTACAGAAGGTCCCCGGGGAACACGTCCATGTCCAGCCCGTAGACCACGGGAGTGTCCCCGTTGCCGATGTTGGCCGATGCGAAATGTATCAGTGCGTTCATGTTTTGCAAAGATAATGAAAATGGTTAAATTTGCAAGATAAAAACAGTATTGGATGAACAAACGTTTCATAGCTGCCTTCGCGGCGATTGCCGTAGGCATTGCAGCCTCCCTGGGTGCTTGGGCACAGGGGCACGATACATACACCAGGGCGATGGACCTGTTTGGCAACGGAATGTACTCGGAAGCCATGGCGCTTTTCAAGACCGTGGAGGGTTCATCGGCAGAGGCATATGCCGTGATCTGCGCCCTTAAACTGGGAACCGACGGATGCATCGCGGCATCGGCAGATTACCTTGAGAAGTGGCCGGAGTCGATTCTGGCCAGCCAGGTGAGGTTCCAGCGCGCAGTCAAGTTCTTTGGCGACGAGAACTACGAAGGCGCGGCAAATGAGTTCCGGCTCGTGGGACGCAACCAGGTGGAGCCTTCGCAGGTTGCGGAATACACTTTCAAGAAAGGATACAGCGCATTTGCCACAGGCGATATTTTCGCGGCGGAGAAAATCCTCATGGTTTCATCCGAACTGCCTGTGTCGGATTATACGGCCCCCACATGGTACAGCCTGGGCTTTCTGGAGTATTCCAGGAAGAACTTCATCACCGCTTCGCAGTGGTTTGAGAAGGCCGCCCAGGATCCACGTTTCACCAGGGATGCAAACTACTATATCCTCGAGTGCCGGTTCATGGAGAAGGACTACGATTACGTGGTCTCCTTCGGCGAGGACCTTTTCGACAAGATTCCGGAAGACCGCCAGCCGCATATGGCCCGTCTTATGAGTGAATCGTACTTCATTCTCAGCAAGGACTCGCCGATGGCCGGTGAGTATACACAGAAAGCGAACGAGTATTCCCAGAAGATCATCCCTTCCAGCAGGTCGGACTATTTCTATCTGGGAACGTTCAAGTACTCCGCTCTGCAGGACTGGCAGGGCGCGGTGGACAATTTCAACTGCATGGTGGAGTTCAGTGATTCGCTGGGCCAGCTGGCCAATTACCAGATGGGCTACAGCTATATCCAGCTGCGCAACAAGGTTGCCGCCCTTGACTCTTTCCGTGACGCATCAAAGCTGAGTTTTGACAAAGACGTGCAGGAGGATGCGATGTTCAACTACGCTAAGCTTGCGTTCGACATCAACCACGACTCATCGGTATTCCGTGAGTATCTGGCGGCATACAGTGGCCTGAACAAAGGAGACAGCATCTATAGTTATATGGCTATGGCAGCACTCTCGGAGCATGACTACGAGGCTGCGGTGGAGGCCTATGACAAAATCGAGAGACTGGATCCCGGCCAGCAGTCCAATTACATGAAGGCCTATTTCCTGAGGGCCTGCCAGCTCATCGAGAGCGGCTCCTGGAGGCTTGCAGCACCGCTTCTGAAGTATTCGGCATATTACTCCGACAGGCACGATCCCTTCAACCAGCTTGCCCGCTACTGGCAGGCGGAATCCTGCTACCGCGACGGCAAGTACAAGGAGGCGCGTGGAATCCTGAACGACCTGTACAACCTGTCGGCACTGGACGGCCAGCCTGAGGGAAACCTCATCTCCTACCACCTGGCATATACTTATTTCATGGATGGCGACTATCAGAATGCACTCCGCTGGTTCGATAATTACATCGAGTCGGACGATGAGCAGTTTGCGGCCGATGCCATGGTAAGGGTGGGGGACTGCTACTTCTTCCAGAGGGACTACAGCATCGCCATTACCGCATATGAACTCAAGATCGGCAGTTATCCGGATGCACAGGATCTCTATCCTTATTACAGGGCAGGTCTCGCGGCCGGGCTTTTGGAGGAGCAGGACGAGAAAATCAGGCTTCTGTCGCCGGTGAAGAGCGCTTCCAGCAGCCTTCCGTACTGGCCCGAGTCCATGTACGAGCTGGGCAAGGCCTATGCCTCGGTGGGCGATACGGAGAATGCCGTGCGCACTTTCCGGCTCCTGAGGACGGGCGCCATCGACCCGGATTACACTTCCCGCGCACTGCTGGAACTGGGCACTATCAGCCGCAGCAAGGGCGAGTTCGAGGAGGCATTGTCCTACTACAAGACGGTGGTGGAGCAGGGAGGCCATTATGTGGAAGACGCCCTGCTGGCCATCGAGTCCATTTACAGCGCAACAGGCGAGCCTGAGGCCTACCTGGAGTATCTGGCTTCGGTGCAGGACATCGTAACCCAGAGCGACGAGCGGAGGGAGGCGGTGTATTTCAGCGCCATGGAGCAGATTTATCTGGCCAATAACTGGACCAGGGCGATATCGACACTCCAGCAGTACATGATCAAATTCCCCGAGGGCGCGCATATGCCACAGGCGCTGTTCTATCTGGCGGAGAGCTATCGCAATCTGGAGGACTATGAAAAGGCGGCCGACAGTTATGTCGATGCCATCGACGCGGGAATAGACGGGGCGCTCCTGGAGCAGTCCTGGCTGCATCTTTCCGGCGTACGGTATCGTCTGGAACGGTTTGCCGATTCATATGCGGGCTATCAGACACTGCTTGTCATCGCCCGCCTGGAAGACAATAAGCTTGCCGCCCGCAGGGGCATGATGCGTGCCGCATTCCGCGGCAGGGAGTATCCTAAGGCCGTTGCCGCCGCGGAGGATGTGCTCAAGCAGAGCGGCCTTTCTGAGAAGGAAGAGCGCGAGGCAACCTACATCCTGGCCAAGTCCTGCCTCGGCGCAGGCATGCGCGACAGGGCGATGGAACTGCTCGCAGTGCTGGCTAAGGATCCTTCCACCGGCGCGGGTGCCGAGGCTTCGTATCTCCTGATTCAGGACCTGTACGACCGCGGTCATTTCTCCGAGGTTCCGGACAAGGTGTACGAATTCGCCCCTCTTGCCGTGGGGCAGAACTACTGGCTGGCAAAGGCATACATAGTGCTGGGCGACAGCTTTATGGAAATGGGCAATGCGGCACAGGCAAAGGCCACGTTCCAGAGCCTGCTCACCGGTTATACCCCGTTCGGTCCCAACGACGATGTGCTGGACCAGGTTAGAATGAGACTCTCCAGAATGTAATGCGTATGAAAAGAGCAATTATAATACCCGTCCTTTTCCTGCAGATCGCAGCGTTTGCGCAGAATCTCAACCCCACCGTGACCGTTGTCAACGATTATCTGGGGGAGGCCTCGGGCATAGTGAAACCCGCCCAGACCGTGAACATTCCGGACAGTGTGAGCCGATTCACCCTGAACTTCGACTATTCGGTGTTCGAAAACCGTCGCGAGAGCTCTTATGAGTTCAAACCCTATACGGTGCAGCGCCGATGGCTGGCAGGGAACGGCAGCGGCAGGGAAGAAGGCCTGCTGTATGTGAAGGCCGGCGCAGGATATACCCTTTCACCGGACCTGCATGTGGTATACACTCCCTTCACCGGCAAGGATTTCGCGCTGAGCGTATTCACCGGGCATGAATCCTATATCGGCAATTACTGGAATTATAAGTTCGATGACGTTACACGCGGCGGCGTTACTACGCACGTTGTATCAAAGGACAAGTCCAATACGGCGCTCCAGGCCGGACGCGTGGGCAATTCCACTCTGGGAACCAGGCTCCGCTACAGCTGGGGGAGAGCTGAACTCAATGCCATGGCGGCGTGGGACAATGTCTTCTCCGCCATCGACAGGGGAGCAAAGTTCGGCCGGCTGGCCAACAGCTTCAATCTGGAGACATCGCTGAATTCCATCGATTCGGAGCTTGATTACAATGCTTACCTTTCTCTCCGGGCCGGCGTGGACCAGTACCGTTACGGCTCCGCCTCCCGCATCGGCGCAACCGAGCTGAAGTTCGGAGGCCGCATCGGCACGCTGGATGCCGGAATCCATAATCTGAGTTTGGGGGCCGATGCATCCATGCAGTTCCTCAGCGGCGCTGCCGATGCTTTCTCGGGATATGTGGCCCTGCTTCCAAGGGATGAATTCTGGCTGGATGACTGGCACTTCGACCTCGGCCTGAGCTTCGGACTCCTGTTCCGGGGGGATAAGACTCTCGCGCCCATGTTCGGAGAAACAACGCATCAGGAGATGTTCACACGCAGTCCCCAGTGCTTCTTCCCGCGCATCTTCGTGTCCAAGGGATTTGCCGGCGACCGCTTCGTATTTGATGCGGGTATAACCGGCGGTGAGAAGTATATGAGCTATTGGGACTTCGTTTCCGAGCATCCCTTCCTGGGCTCCCAGAGCGTTGAGGGGGCAATGCTGGACAACACCATCGAGAAGCTCAATGTCTATGCAGGCATACGCGGCGCTTTAAGCGACAATTTCCATTTGGCACTGAAGGGCGGCTACCGCATGGTTGCCAACGACCTCATGTGGAAGGCGGTGGACGATGGCAACGGCCAGCCCGATATGCAGCCCCACCTGGGCTACTGCAGCTACAATCAGGCATATTCCGCACTGGATCTGGAGTGGAACCCCGAGCCCTTCTCCGCCAAAGTTGGTGTTGAGGCAGCCTATAACAAGCTCCTCTCCAACGATTCATTCTTCGCTCCCGCTGCGTTAAGGGGCCGCTCTGAACTCACGTATCACTGGGGTTCCCGGCTCCGTGCAGGCGTGCGTGCCGGCTGGCAGACCTCCCGTAAGGCGGTCATGGGTGCCGATGACGCCAAAATCCCCGGCTACTGCGACCTGGGCCTCTTCGGAGAATTCCAGTGGCGCAGGAACCTCGGTTTCTGGCTGGAGGCATCGAATCTCCTTAACCAGACCGTCATGACGGATCCCTTCATCGCCCGCCGCGGCGTATCCGTTACTGCAGGAGTTATTTTCAAGCTATAAAGGCCTAAAAATCTTTGATTTTTCCCGAAAAACTGCTATATTTGTATGTTTATACAAAGACCTCAAAAACGGGGCCCTGAACCGATAAGAATTAACATACAGATATGGCAGAAATAGACGAGATGAAACAGGCTGAAGAGCAGTATTCAGCCAGCAGTATCCAGGTTCTGGAAGGATTGGAGGCGGTGCGCAAGCGCCCCTCGATGTACATCGGAGATATCGGCGAACGCGGTTTGCACCATCTTGTATACGAGGTGGTGGACAACTGTATCGACGAAGCCATGGCCGGCTTCTGCACCGATGTGGACGTGAAGATCCTTGAAGACAATTCCATCCGCGTGCAGGATAACGGCCGAGGCATCCCCACGGGCATGCACGAGAAAGAGCACCGCAGCGCCCTTGAGGTTGTCCTTACGGTCCTTCACGCCGGCGGTAAGTTCGACAAGAACAGCTACAAGGTGTCCGGCGGTCTGCACGGCGTGGGTGTTTCCTGCGTGAACGCCCTCAGTGACCTTCTCATCGCGGAAATCCACCGCGAGGGCAAGATCTTCGTGCAGAAGTACTCCAAGGGCAAGCCCATCACCCCCGTGGAGGTTGTAGGCGAAACCGACGACCACGGCTCCATCATCACCTTCCACCCGGATCCCACCATCTTCCAGCAGACCATCGTTTACAAGTACGATACTCTTGCAAACCGCCTGCGTGAACTGGCCTATCTGAACAAGGGCATCCGCATCACCCTCACAGACCTCCGCGAGAAGGTGGACGAAATGGTCACCGACGAAGCCGGCGAGCGCAAGGCTACCGGCCGCGAAGTGTTCCGCAGCGACATTTTCTATTCGGAACTGGGACTGCGCGAATTCATCGACTATCTTGATGCAGGCGCTCCCAAGCTCATTCCGGAGCCCATCACGGTGAATTCCGACAAGGTGATCCCCATCGACATCGCCCTTCAGTACAATACCGGATTCTCGGAGAGGATCTATTCCTACGTGAACAATATCCACACGATCGAGGGCGGTACCCACCTCCAGGGCTTCAAGATGGGCCTTTCCCGTTCCCTGAAGAACTACGCGGAGAAGAACAACCTCCTGGCCAAGTTCAAGGGCGATCTCAGCCCGGAAGACTTCCGTGAGGGCCTCACCGCCATCATCTCCGTGAAGATTGCGGAGCCTCAGTTCGAGGGCCAGACCAAGACCAAGCTCGGCAACCCGGAGGCTACATCGGCAGTATCACAGGCTACGGCCGCTGCCATGGACCAGTACCTTGAGGAGCATCCCAAGGAGGCCAAGACCATAATCGAGAAAATCGTCCTTGCCGCAACTGCTCGTGCCGCTGCACGCAAGGCGCGTGAAATGGTTCAGCGCAAGTCGCCCATGGGCGGCGTGGGCATGCCCGGCAAACTGGCGGACTGCTCAGACCACGATCCTGAGAAGTGCGAACTCTTCCTCGTGGAGGGAGACTCCGCAGGCGGCACCGCCAAGCAGGGCAGGGACCGCAGGATCCAGGCCATCCTGCCTCTGAGAGGTAAGATCCTGAACGTGGAGAAAGCCGCACAGGACCGCGCGTTCGAGAGCCAGGAAGTGCGCAACATCTACACCGCACTCGGTGTCACTGTGGCCCAGGAAGACGAAAACGGCGAAAAGAGAATGGACCTGAGCAAGCTCCGTTACCACAAGGTTATCATCATGACGGATGCCGATGTCGACGGCTCGCACATCGCCTGCCTCATCCTCACCTTCTTCTTCCGCTACATGTTCGACCTTATCAAGAACGGATACGTATATCTGGCAACACCTCCGCTTTATCTTGTGAAGAAGGGCAAGGAGGAAGTATACTGCTGGACAGATGCCCAGAGGGAAGAGGCCACGGAACGCCTTGGCCGCGGAACCGACAAGGGCGTAACCGTGCAGCGTTACAAAGGCCTCGGTGAAATGAGTGACACCCAGCTGTGGGAAACCACCATGGATCCGTCCCGCCGCGTCCTGCGCCAGATCACCATCGAAAACGCCGCGGAAGCGGAGCGCACCTTCTCCATGCTCATGGGAGACGATGTGCCGCCTCGCCGCCAGTTCATTGAAGAGAACGCTCATTACGCCAATATCGACGCATAATGGCTTTCCATATTTCCAGGATTAACCGAACGATCCTTCCGCTTGCCGCGGTGCTCGTGATTCTGGTGCTGCTCATGCCGCGCAGCGCCAGGCTCAATCTCGAGTACAAGAAAGGCTCGCCCTGGACGGGAGAAACCATCATCTCCGAGTTCGATTTCCCCATCCTGAAAACCCAGGAGCAGATTTTCGACGAGAAAGAGGCCAAGGGCGGCAAGGTGGTGCCCTACTACCGTTATTCGGAGGAAGTCACCGCCAGGGTATCCCGCTCCGTCCAGGCCCTCGATTTCGGCCGCAAGGATGCACTCAAGGCCGATGTCGCCGCCGCGGTGGAATCCGTGTACGAAAGCGGCGTGCGCTCCGATGCAACCCCCAAGATGGGACGCGGATTCGGGGAAGTGTCCACCGATGTCCTGATGGTGCAGCGCAACAAGCGCGCAACCAAGTTCCCGGCATCGGAAGTATTCACCGTCTCATCGGCAAAAACCATCCTGGCATCGCGCCTGGAAGACAGCGGAGTCAATGCAGATTCGCTCCTCCGTCATGCCGGAGTGTACCAGCTCATCGAACCCAACCTGGTGTTCGACCGTTCCATGACGGAGCTGGCCTATGCATCCAATCCGGATGCCGTTTCGCCCACCTCGGGCATGGTGCGCGCGGATCAGAAGATAGTGTCGCACGGAGAAATCGTCACTCCGGAAATCGCCCAGCTGCTGGACAGCTATGAGGCGGAATACAACAAGGTTAACGGTTACGGCGGCCCCAGGGCCCTCCTGTATGTGGGCGACGTGCTCATGGCGGTTCTCCTGGTGCTGGTGCTGTACCTGAGCATACTTTACACCAATCCCAAGGTTCTGGACGACACCCGCCGCTACCTGTATCTTCTCACGGTGTTCACGATGTCGGCCGTGATCGCTTTCATCGTGGAGAGGCTGCGTCCTCAGCTCATGTACCTGATACCGTTCCCGGTGCTGGCAATGTACCTTATGGCCTTCTTCAAGAAGAGGGTAGTGCTGCCGGTATATATGGTTTCCCTGCTGCCGCTGCTGGTTTTCTGCAGGGGAGGAATGGAGTACTTCGTGATTTACCTTGCGGCAGGATTGGTGTCGATGACGGTATTCGAGCGCTTCTCACGCGGATGGCTCCAGTTCGTCCACGCCATCATAGTATTCGGCGTGGAGATGCTGGTGTTCTCGGCATTCAGGCTGCTGGAAGCCGGATTCTCGGGCCCGGTGTGGATCAACCTCATCTGGCTCTTCATCGGCTCCATGTTCCTGGTGGCCATGTATCCGCTCATCTATCTCTTCGAGAGGCTGTTCGGCCTGGCTTCCACTTCAAAGCTCGTGGAGCTTACGGATACCAATAACCGCCTTCTGCGGCTTATGTCCGTGAAGGCGCCCGGAACATTCCAGCACAGTCTCCAGGTGATGAATCTCTGCGATGCGGTGGCCAGGGAAATCGGCGCACATGTGGCTCTTGTGCGTGCCGGGGCCCTGTATCACGACATCGGCAAGATGAACAATCCCCTTTGCTTCATCGAGAACGAGAGCTCCAATCCCGGGGCAGGGAAGTATCATGAAGGTCTTTCCCCCAGGGAGAGCGCGCATGACATCATCCGTCACGTCCAGGACGGAATCGACCTTGCAAAGGAATACAAGCTTCCGCAGGTGATTCAGGACTTCATCCTCTCGCACCACGGCACTTCATCCACAGGGTATTTCCTCAGCAGCTATCTCAACAGCGGCGGAGACCCTGCCGATACGGCGGATTTCTACTACACCGGCAAGAAACCCGTTACGAAGGAACAGACCATCCTTATGATCTGCGACTCCGTGGAGGCCGCTTCCCGTACCCTCAGGGAGTTCACACCCGAGGCTCTGGACAAGTTTGTGAACGAAATTGTGGACGGCAAGATAAAGGCCGGCCAGCTTGACGAGGCAAACATTTCCGTGAAGGAACTCAATACCATACGCAGGGTGCTCAAGAGCAACCTGCAGCAGATTTATCATGAACGCATAGTATATCCAAAAGCAGAACAAGTATAATGAACATTTCCAAGAACCAGATCGACGACCTGAACCTGAAAATTACCGTCGAGATTTCCCATTCCGATTATGAAGAGGCCCTCCACAAGCGCCTGAATGATTATAAACGCAAGGCCGATATCCGCGGTTTCCGCCGCGGCATGGCTCCGCTTTCGCTCATCCAGCGTCTCTACGGGGAACAGGCCCTCTATGAAACAGTGAACGGCACCCTGTCCAAGGCCCTTGACGACTTTGTGGAAACCGAAGGCCTTGCCTCCACCATCGTGGGCGAGCCCCTTCCCGCAGAAGAGCAGCCCCAGATCTCCTGGAAGGCAGGTGACGACTTCACCTTCATCTTCGACCTCGCCCACACTTCCGAAGTGAACCTCACCGTGAGCAAGGAAGACAAGATCACCTATTACGAGATAGAGGTGGAGGCCGATGCCCTCGCCGCCGAGAAGGCCCGCATGCTGGAGCAGTACGGCTCCATGCAGGAAGGCGAAGCCGCAGGCGAGAAGGACTATATCATTGCCGATATCGCAAACGACAGCCACAAGGCGGAAGGCGTGTATGTGTCCGTAGCTAACGTGGCGGAGGCTGCCCGCAGCATGTTCATCGGCCTTAAAGCCGGCCAGAGCGTGACTGTGAACGTGAACGAGGCCTTTGAGAACGAGACCGACCGCGCCTCGATGCTCAAGCTTGACAAAGCCAAGCTGGCCGAGATGGATCCCATGTTCACCTTCACCGTGGTGAACGTCAAGACATTCGTACCCGCCGAATCCAACCAGGAAACCTGGGACAAGATGTTCGGCAAGGATGTGGTGAAGAGCGAAGAGCAGTTCGACGACATGGTGAAGGCCAACCTCACCGCCCAGTACGCCCGCGAGTCCAACTACCGTTTCGGCATCGACGCCCGCGCCTACTTCGTGAAGAAAGCAGACCTTCAGGTGCCCGAGGCCTTCATGAAGCGCTGGATCGTGTACGCCAACGAAGGCAAATTCACCTCCGAGCAGGTAGACGCCGAATTCCCGTCCTTCATCGAGGATTTCCGCTGGCAGCAGGCCCGCACCGCCATCATGAAGCAGTTCGACCTTAAGGTAACGGAGGCCGATATCCGCGAGGCCGCGGAGAACTACGTCCGCTACCAGTACGCCATGTACGGCATGGGCAACGTCCCCGACGACCTTGTGAAAGGCGCCGCCGGCAACGTGATGAACGACGAAAACCAGCGCCGCCAGCTCCGCGAGCAGTGCGCCGACAACAAAGCGCTGGCCGCTGTGCACGAGAACGTTACGGCGAAGGCTAAGAAGATTAAATTGGCGAAATTTAGAGAATTAAAATGAAATTAGAAGGTATATTCCCAAAACTACGGACCTGAAGGTCCTATCCCTCCCACCGAACAAGTTCGGCGGGCCCCTCCCATTCACGAAACCATGGGCGGTTACGGTTTTGGAGAATATCCCTTCTAATTTAATATTTAATTATTTATGACAGATTTTGAGAAGTATGCCGTAAAGGGCAGGGGCATCAGCTCCATGACTCTGGCGCGTTATGCATCTGTGACCGATGCATACATCAACCCCACAATCACTGAGGAGCGCAAGCTCAACGTGGCCCAGATGGACGTTTTCAGCCGCCTCATGATGGACCGCATCATCTTCCTTGGCGTTCCCATCGACGATGACGTGGCCAACATCATCCAGGCCCAGCTGCTCTTCCTGGCTTCCACCGATCCGAGTGCCGATATTTCCCTGTATCTGAACACTCCCGGCGGCCAGGTATCCAGCGGACTCGCCATCTACGACACCATGCAGCTGGTTCAGCCGGATGTGGCTACCATCGTCACCGGTATGGCCGCCTCCATGGGTTCCGTGCTGCTTTGCGCAGGCGCGCCCCACAAGCGTTCCGCACTGCCTCACTCAAGGGTGCTCATTCATCAGCCCCTTGGCGGCGCGCAGGGCCAGGCCACGGAAATCCTCATCGCCGCAAAGGAGATCGAGAAGCTCCGCACGGAACTGTTCGGCATCATCGCCCAGCACAGCGGCCAGCCTTACGAGAAGGTTGCCGCCGATGGTGAGCGCGACTTCTGGATGACCGCCGAGGAAGCCCGTGACTACGGCATGGTGGACGAAATCCTTTCCAAGCGCTAATGGCAGGAAACAAGAAATCCGGCGGCGGCTCAAACCATTGCGTGTTCTGCGGGAGAACGGACGCTGAAGTCCCGTTCCTCCTGCAGGGCCTGGACGGCTATCTGTGCCCGGACTGCGCCACTCTTGCCGCAGATTATGTTAAGGAACTCCAGGCAAACGAGCCTCCGATGGGAGTGAAGCAGCCGTCCAATATGGACAAGGTGCCCAAGCCCAAGGAAATCAAGGCTTTCCTGGACCAGTACGTAATCGGCCAGGACAGGGCAAAGACAGTGCTTTCTGTAGCGGTTTACAACCACTACAAGCGCATCCGCATGGGCCACGGGGAAGGGGATGTGGAACTGGAAAAGTCCAACATCCTGCTCGTGGGCCCCACCGGAACGGGCAAGACGCTCCTGGCGAAGACCATCGCCCGCCTGCTGGACGTGCCTTTCACCATCGTGGACGCCACTGTTTTGACTGAGGCCGGCTACGTGGGAGAAGACGTGGAGAGCCTGCTCACCAGGCTCCTTCAGGAGGCCGATTATAACGTGAAGAAGGCGGAAAGCGGTATCGTCTTTATCGACGAAATAGACAAGATTGCCCGCAAGAGCGACAACCCCTCCATCACGCGCGATGTGTCCGGTGAGGGAGTGCAGCAGGCACTGCTCAAGATTCTGGAAGGCAATGTGGTTAACGTTCCGCCAAAGGGCGGCCGCAAGCATCCGGAGCAGGAGTTTATCCACGTGAATACGCAGAACATCCTGTTCATCTGCGGCGGCGCCTTCGAGGGCATCGAACGTCATATCGCCCAGCGGAAGAATACGCAGATCATCGGCTTTGGAGCAGAGGGAAAGAAGCGCATAGAGAAAGATAATCTCATCAGGTTTGTGGAAGCGCGGGACCTCCGTTCCTACGGCCTCATTCCTGAGATTATCGGCCGTCTGCCGGTTGTCACCTACCTTGACCAGCTGGACAGGGAGTCTCTTAAACGTATCCTCACGGAGCCCAAGAACGCCCTTGTGCGCCAGTACGAGTATCTCTTCCGCCTTGACGGAATGAAACTGGAAATCGAGCCTGAAGTGCTGGACCTGGTAGTGGACACCGCAATCAAGCGCAAACTCGGCGCCCGCGGCCTCCGCAGCATCATGGAAGAACTTATGGACGAAGCCATGTTCGAGGCTCCGTCGTCCCGCAAAAAGAGCTACAAACTCACTCTGAGCCACGCTCAGGAAAAATTGGCGGAATAAATTTTGGTATTCCCGAAAAAGTTCTTACCTTTGCATCCCACATTTGAGGGCTTAGCTCAGTTGGTTTAGAGCGCTTGCTTGACAGGCAAGAGGTCGGCAGTTCAAATCTGCCAGTCCTCACAAAAAAATCAGAGAAGGCAGCTTCTCTGATTTTTTTTTGTATATTAGCGAGGTGAATCAATGGAATAACACAAAACAACTGTATATGAAAAGAATTTTTGCAACTATTGCACTGGCGTGCGTAACTGTTTGCGCTTTTGCGCAGGGGAGTATAGGTATTTTCCGTCCCAGGTTGGAGATTGCTTCGTATGAGGAGGATGAGAATACTGTGATGGAGGTGTTCTATATGAACGACGAAAGTCCGCGTGTTTACTATCTTTCTGTGGGCAATCTGGGGATCGGAAGCAATATCATTCAGATCGGGTTCGATCCGGTTTATGAACTGTTTATCCCACTTGGAGGAACACTTGAGGAGGTATTATTCAGGTTGCAGGAACTCAAGGATTTCTGCAAGCAGCCAAAAGGCACCACGATGGAGATTCAGGGCCTGTTCTCGGTGGCGTATCCCACAGGAGACCCCGTAACGATAACGGCTACGTCCAGGCGCTTTATCTTCACTAAACAGCTTGAGTTCAGCATCCCCACGGAAAAAGAAGGTGTTGTACGCGCAACGCGTATGTCCAGGGGTAAATTCAACGGAATCATCGCCAGTGCTAAGATGTATAAGTTCATTCATCCCGACGAGCCGTAATTCCACTCTGCAAAACAAAAAAAGATGTCTCAACCGAGACATCTTTTTTGTGCTAGTTGGGGTAAAACCTATTTCAGGACTTCCCAGGTGTAGTAGTAGAATTCGGGATCGCCACCGTCGAAGACTTTGCTTACCTTGGTTACGAAACCGTCGTCGTCCTTGGTATACTCCTGAACAGCGACCTGGTTAGTGCCATCCCATGCTGCCTGGTCCAGGAGGTGCTTGGAAGGCTTTCCGCAGTAGCCAAGTTCGAAGATCCAACGGGCGACGTCGGCCTTGTCGCAAGCGTCGGGGAAGATTCCGGCGACATTCTCATCGTCGAGGAAGGTCTGCATCTTGAACTGCTCTACACCGTCGCTGAAGCGGGACCACTTCTTGAGGTCGCCATTTTCCCATACGCAGTTAGACTTCACCTGAACGGGATCCTTGTCGCTGCGGACAATCTTGGTAAGATAACCGGCGTTGTCATAGGTGAATGCCCATGTGTCACCCCATTCATTTGCCAAAGTTGACAGATAGCCGTTGTCGCCAAAGGTGAATACCCAGTTGCCCTTTGCTTCACCTTCCTTTACATAAGCGGCAGTACCTACCTTGCCTGCCCATGTGAATGTCCATGTCCTTTCATAGGTGCCGTCTTCAGCGGGGTTGCGGAGAGCTGATGCCAGGGAGCCGTCTTCGTTGTAGGTGAAGTAGTACTTGTCCCAGTCGTCACCGCACATTGCGAGGCGCTTCTGGACTTTCTTGTCTTCGGGTTTGTCCTTTACGCAGGAGAAAGCGAGGGTTGCTGCTGCCAGGATGGCAATTGCATAGATGATTTTTTTCATAATGATTAATAATTAAGGGTTAAAAAGAAATATAGGATTTAATTGATTCCAAACTTTTCACCAGATTGTACAAATGGGATGAACTGCCCCTTACAATCCGGTATTCAAACGATGCGCCGCCCTGCTTACAGGCAACGTACAGCCTGTCCATATCGCGGTAGTTCGCATCCAGATCCGTTCCGGCAAAATAAATCTTCTGCCCGTTTGCCACATTCATGTCGCTTCCCAGGGCAGGATTAAGGTAATAACCGGCCTCGAAGGTATCCGAAGGAAGTGCCAGGGCCGATGCCGCTCCGGCTTCAATTCCCAGAACAAATTCCTTCTGGTGGGGGTATACGCCCTTCCATTGGGAAATCCATGACTGCAGGGTTTTATTGGACACATCGCAGGGCACCAGCGCAAAGGCGGCCGATGGAGCCGAATTCATGACGAAGGACATCAATTCCTTCAGGATGTCCTGGGAAAGGCCGTCGTGGACAATATACACGAGCGCTCCGGTGTGTTTTTCCTTATAGGCCGATGACATTACAGATCCATCCTCTTCGGCTTCCAGCTGGCCCTGTTCCACATCGGCATTGACTTCAGGCGACCACAGGTTCCCTCCGTTCATATAGTAGTCGAACATGGTCAGGACCTCGTTCAACGCCGGCATCCATACGGAAGAGCTGTGCCCTCCATCCACCACGCGGTACTCGTGTTTATAGCCGTTGTCCCTCATTACGCAGTGAAGCTCGTCATTGGCGTACAGGAGGTTTTCCTCGTTGTCGCCGCAGATGAGGTACCAGTTAACGGCCGACAGCGCCTCCTTGTTGGCTGCGTTGAAATAGTGGATGGGGCAATGCTGCTTGTAGTATTCCGTAATCCTGGCATCGCCGGCCTCTCCGTAGCCGCCGAAGATCTTGCCCCACTGGTTGTTCCAGCCGTTCTGGGATTCCTCCTTGTACTGCCAGTCGGTGCGTACGGACATCGACAGGGGAGCGCATGCTATAAACAGTTCCGGGTGCTTTTCCGCCAGGGCGATCGCTCCGAATCCACCCATAGAGTAGCCTGAAATGGCGCGGTGCTGTTTGTCCGGAATAGTGCGGTATGTCTTGTCGATGAATGGAACAAGTTCATTGGCAAACATGTCCATATAGCTGAACGTGCCGTCGTACCTGTTGCAGTAATATGAGCTGAAGCCCTGGGGATAGACGTAAATCATTTCACCAAGGCCCTGGGCGGTCCAGCTGTCGATCTTGAGGTTGGCGTGCAGATAGTTGCCGTTCCAGGAATTGTTGTCGTCTCCGATTCCGTGGAGCATGTACACAACAGGATAACGCTTGTCCTTATCGGTATTGTAGCTCTCCGGAAGGTAGATGGAGTATTTGACCGATACGCCGAGCACCTGGCTGCTCATGGTATTGTCCTTGGTGTAGCGGGGGATGGGAACCGGATCCACATCCGGGAGCACGCGTTTTTTCTCGCATCCGCTTCCTGCGGACACGAGGATGCAGGCGGCTATGAGCAGAAGTTTATAATTCATCATACACTACCATTTCAGAAGCGTAAAGCTCGTAATCGGGATGGGGATTGTCAAGGCGCAGGGTAAGCGTATGCTCTCCGCTTTCAAAGCAGTAGGCGGAGAAGATTTCATACTTGCGCTTGATATAATCAATTGGCATAGTAAAGTGTTCAATCTCGGTTCCGTCCAGAAGTGCGGTCACGGATGCGACATAGCTGTCGTCGGCGTGCCCGGTCTTGCGTACGCTGCCTTCAACCACGATGCTGTTTCCCTTGAATGGAAGGTCTACGCTGGTGGTAAAGGCCTTTTTAAGTACGCGCTTCTCCACGGGTACAATGCCCTCGAAGCTTTGCTCGTACCGGACGGGCTCGGGTTTTTCCACGTCTATATAGATGCATTCATCACCTTCTTCGTTGCATGAAAACAAAGTTTTCACCAGATTGAAATTCTCCGTGCACACCTGGTCGAGGCTAAGGGATGTGTAAGGGAAGGGGATATCCTTGATGCGTTCGGCACCCTTCTTCCAGCAGTCGGGAATGGCGTCATATCCGTACATCACGCCCAGGATGCCGGCGGCCGATGCCGGATTGCAGTCCGAATCGTTGCCGCAGCGGGTGCTGATATCCATTGTCTTGAGGAAATCGCCCTCTCCGTAAAGCAGGCCGATGACGACGAAAGCGCTGTTGATCGTTGCGTCGATGTTGAAGCCGTTCCATACGCCTTCCGGGCATCCCACGTCGTTGGCGTGGCGGTTGGTAACCTCGAACCAGCACTGCTTCCAGTCGCCGGGATACTGCTTCCAGTACTTTACGACATCGGCAATAGTGCTATGGAATTTGGTGCCCTCCGGGATGGTTTTCAGGGCCTCGGTGACGATGGTGGGGATATCATCGCAGACATAAGCCAGGCAATACATTGCGCCGATGAAGACTCCGCCGTACCAGCCGTCGCCATAGTTCATGATATGGCCGATGCGGTCGCTCAGCTCCGACGCGCGGTTCACGCCGCCGGGGCAGAGCATGCCGATGAAGTCGGCCTCGATCTGGAAGTCGATGTCGTCGGCGTGGGGGTTGAATTTCCAGTATCCGCTTTCCGGAGCGCCACGTCCGTTGAGGATGTTGTAGCGGGCCGCCTGATTTGCGTGCCACAGCTTGTAATCGGCATAAGCGAATGCCTTGGCATATTCCTCCACGGGGGCGTCCAGACCGTATTTAAGCATGGTTTCCATGAAGGTGAGGTCCATGTAGACGTCGTCGTACAGGCCGGGATCCTCGATGTAGGTGTCGTAGATATAGTCGTCGTACCAGGGAATGGGGATATCCTCGTTGATGATGCCGCCCTTGTACTTGAACTCCGTGGGGCCTCCGTAGGTGCAGCCGATGGTCTGGCCGTACCAGCCGCCGCGGATCTTGTCCATGAGCGTGGCATCGTCCATTTTGATTGTCTGGCCATAGGGGACCCTGGGGGCCTGGGAGCAGGCTGCAAGGAGTATGACAACAGGAAGTATTATGAATGACTTCTTCATCAGTTATGATAATAAACGTCTTCTATGGGTTTGCTGCCGTAATATTGGATGGCATTGATGCGGAGGAGGTAGGTGTCCGGCTTAGGGTTGCGCCAGACCATTTTCACGGTGTGGCGGCCTTCTTCCATTCCGTACTTCCAGGCGGGCTCCAGCTTGCGGGAGGTGCCTTTCATCGGCATTATGGATACCTGGTCCAGTTTGCCGTCGATCCATACTTCTATTTCAGCCACGTAATCGTCGTCTTCTTCAGCGAGGGCGAAGACTTCGCTGCCTACGTGCTTCTTGGAAACGCGGTTGGCGTAATCGGCCGTAATGCCGCGAAGGCATACCAGGTTGCCCCAGATAACGAAGCCGTTGCCGGAGAAATCGAACTCGTACTCATCGGACATCCAGGCGTCTTTCTGGTCCCTGTAGATGGGATAGGTGTCCACGAAATTCTGCTCCAGGGGCAGAACCTCGACGGGCTTCACCGGAATAACCACATCGGCCTCGCGCACCTCGCCGCCATTCTTCTCGATCAGCTGAAGGGCCTGATTGAAGCTGTATCGTGAGCCTTTAGCCAGGGATACGTCGGTGCCTTCGAAGTCCAGGTCCCAGATTTCCATTACGGGATCTTTCCAGAAAGAGGGGAGGTTTTCAAGGCCAAGCACAACGCCCAGTACGCCGCCCACGGTTGCGGGATTGCAGTCCGAATCCTGGCCGCAGCGGGTGGCGATTTCAATGGATTTGCCAAAGTCGCCGCCGCCGTACAGGAGGCCCATCGCAACGTATGCGGAGTTGATTTTAGCGTCGATGTTGAAGCTCAGGAATACGCCCTTGGGGCAGCCGGTGTCGCGGTCCCACTTTTTCAGGAGCTCGAACCAGGCCTGTTTCCAGTCGGCGGGATACTTCCTGTGGAGGATGCGTACATCATTGATGCACTGCCAGAATGTGCTCTCCTGCGGGATGCCTTCCAGGGCCATGTCCACTATCTTCGCCGGATCGCTTTCGATGAATGCGGCACTGTATAAGCCGGCCACGAAAGCACCGCCATAGAACCCGTCACCACTGTTCATGATGTGTCCTGCGCGGCCGGCTATGTCCAGTGCCTGGGGAATCATCCCCGGCGCCATAAGGCCCACGAAATCGGCCTCTATCTGGAAGTCCAGGTCATCGGCATGAGGGTTGTTCATCCAGTTGCCGGATTCCGGAGGCATTATGCCCTGGCGAACATTGTACCGGCCAGCCTGATTGGCATGGGCCAGGTGGTAGGGAGCGTATGCAAACCGCATTGCAAGCTCTTCCGACGTTGCGTCAAGCCCCAATTGCTCGAATGCCTCGGCGAAGGTGAGGTCGTTGTACACATCGTCAAAGAGGCCGGGCTTGCGGTCCCACCAGTGCTTCACATAGCCTTCTCCCCAGGAGATGGGCATGTTGTCCGGGATAAGCGTCCCGGTGAACTTGAACTCGGTGGGGGCACCGTACACGACGCCGATGGTCTGGCCGGCCCATCCGCCCATTATCTTGTCCATGAGCGCATCCTTTGAGATGGTAACGCTTTCCGGTGCTTTGGGAGCGGAGCACGCTGCGGCCAGCAGGCCTGCCAGAAGAATAAGCCTATTTAGCTTCATATACCTGAAGTTCCGTTATTGAAATGAATGCCGATACGTCTTTAGTATACTTGTTCCAGTGAATGAGCACAGCATCGTCCCCGATTACGCGCACCGCGGTGGTGGTAACCTTGGGGAAGCTGAAGATGAACTCACCGTTGTGGGGCTGGAAGAAGACTTCGTCGCTGAAGGGCCAGTCCGGTGTAACGGTGGCTTCCACGGGCTGCCAATTGCCGTCGGCATCCATGTATTCCACATGAAGATTGCTGTACCATCCGCCGAATTCCTCCAGCGGGCCGTAGTGGAACGACACCATGTCGGTGGTAATGGGCTGCTCCCAGCGGTAGCCGAAGAAGTCCTGCTTGGGTGCGTTGGACTTGCTGCCCAGTGAGTAGAAAGCCGCACCGGGACCGCCCACTACACCGTCGTTGATTACATCCACGGTGTATGCGCGGTAGCTCACGGGAATGGTGAGCCAGCAGGAATCCAGCGTGGCCCTGTCGGTCTCGCGGGTGAGGGCGAGGATTTCCGCCGCATCCGGAGCCAGGTTGCGTCCGCGCTCTGCGGGGAGCTCGAAGTTTGCTGCGGGCTCAACTGCAGGCGTGAATCGGGCCTTGCGATTGATGGTGTAGATCTTTTCGCCGTTCTCTTCACGGACGCTGCCGCCGCGGGCCAGGATGTTCTTCTCGGCCAGGACAACCGTACGCTCGATAATGTCTTCGATGGAGGCATCAGGCATGTCGTAGCGGGTTACGTTGATGTAGCGGTCGTTGAACGGTTTTGTCCAGTGGGGGAATTCTGCCGGCATTGCACGGTCCATGGGCACGTTCCCGGCCCCGTTGATAACGCCCAGGAGGCCGCAGATGGTGGCCGTCTGGTTGTCGCAGTCGAAGCCGAGTGCGCAGCCTATGAGCAGGGTCTTTTCGATGTCGCCGTCTCCGTACAGAAGGGCAAGGATGCCCAGGGCGCCGTTCAGATCGGCATTCCAGATGCTGCGGGTGATGTCCGGCTCGTTCACATAGAGCTCATCGGCAATTACCTTGCGGGAGGCCTTCCAGTCGTCGGGGTTCTTCTGCCAGAGGTCCAGGCACTCGTCGATGACGGCGCGGAAACGGTCCTCTTTGGGGAGATACTCCTTGGCGTGGCGCACCAGCGTGGGGATGTCGCTCTCGAAGAATGCCTCCGAGTACATCGCGCCGTATACCACGGTAGGGGAGACGGCCCAGTCGTCCGATGTTATACGGGCGGCCCAGTCGGATATGCCGGCGGCATAGGCGGGCATTCCCGGAGCGGTATAGGCCCATATTTCATTGATGAGCTGGGGGTCGATCTGGAACCAGTGGGGGTTGTATTCCTTCTTGCCGGTGTACGGGGGAGTGAAGCCGTAATGCATCAGGCCGAGGGCGGCGCGGTTTGCAAGCCATACCCTGTCGCGGATGTGGTACATCCAGCTTTCCTTAACCTGTGCGTAGGTGGGATCCACGCCGTATTTCTCCATCATAAGGAGATAGAGGTATTCCACGTCGGTGTCGTCATCGGAGAAGGCTCCATCGACGGCAGTCATCTTGCGGATAGCCTTGTTGAATACGAAGGGGCCTTCGCCGGGCTCGTCCACGAACTTGTTTTCGTATTCAAGTCCGTAGATATTGCCAACCATCTGGCCCAGCCACGCGCCTGCAATCTTGTCTTTAAGCTGCGTACGTGTTATTTCCAGCGGCTTTTGGGCGCAGGAGGCCAGGAGCATGGCCAGTGCAGCAAATAATATGAGTCGTTTCATTATCAATTAAAGGTTGGGATTGGATGCCTTCGCCTTTTTGGGAATAGGGAGGACAAGGTCAGAAGCATCTTTTGCAGGTTTTGCCCACCAGGCGTCAAGGAACTTGTCGAAACGGATCATGTCCTGACGGGACCAGCCTTCGATAGCCAGTTCGTGGGCCCTCTCCCAGTACAGGTTGTCCAGGGTGAGTTCGGCCGCGGTCATCGGCGCAAGGCCTGCACGCTGGCGGATAGCCTTGAAATCGGCCACATTGGCGGCATCGGAGGCCTTGTTCTGACGCACAAGCGCTTCTACATACATCAGGACGACATCGGCATAGCGGATAAGGAAGAAATCGTTGTCCATGCCAACCTGCCCGCCGGTGAGACGGCCGTCGCTCTGATATGTCCATTTGCCGATGCGGGCCCCCTGGAGGGCGGTTCTGCGCGCATCCTTGCCGTATACGCTCTCCGGCATGTCGGGGTCGATGATGTAGGGGACTCCTTCCGAATACTCGATGGGATTGCCGTCCTTGTCATACATCTGTCCATACAGCCAGGTGTCTTTTTTCCGGGTATCCGACGGGTCGTAGCTGGCAAGAAAATCCGGCTCTCCGCAGAGACCGTCCCAGGCCTGGGCGTTGATGCCGAACGGTTTGCACAGGTCGGCCGGCAGGGTGGACATATATATAATGAAGGCATTGTGGTCCGAAACGGTGTAGACTGTGCTGTACGGAATCGCGAAAATCTGCTCCGGACTGTTCTCGTTATTCACCACGAAATTGTCCTTGTACTTCTCCGCGAGGCGGTATTTGCCGCTTGTGATTATTTCGCTGCAGGCATCCTCCGCTTCTTTCCATTTTGCGGTGCCGATCCATTTCTCAGCGTTCAGGTACAGTTTGGCAAGGATTGCATTGGCCGCACCGCGGGTAATTCTTCCGTAATACTCGGGAGTGGGATCCGTCTGAAGATAATCGATGTTGTCAAGGATCTCCTTTTCAATAAATGCATAAATAAAAGTGCGATCTTTCTTTTCCGGCAGGTTCTTATCCTTCTTGTTGATGGAGAAAGGAATGCTGCCCCAGTTATCGGTCGCGCAAAGATAATAGTATGCACGGAGCACTTTCACTTCCGCAATAACGCGGTCCTTGGCGGGAAAATCCCGGTCCACATCCCCGAACACATCAAGAACGTCATTGCATGCGGATATACCGTTGAAACAATAGTTCCATGCCTGTTCCAGGAGGACATTGCTGCTGGATATACTATGGACGTGAACTTCATTGTATCGTCCGTCGTCCCACCATTTTCCGTTAGGATTCACCGGGGTGCACACTTCGTTGGTATTCTGAATCACGAAGGTCCAGAGGCTCTTTTCTGTTCCCCAGTCCTGGAGAGAAGAATAAGCCCTGGCAGAATACTGTACAAACTGTTCTTCTGTGGTGAAGAAGTTCTCCTTTGCGATTTTGGAATAAATCTGTTCATCCAGGTTAGTGCAACCTGCAAGGAGAATCACTCCAAATAATGCTGATATAGTCTTTTTCATACCTTACAGAATTAGAAGTTGACGGTGGCTCCAAGTGAGAATGTAGTAGTTCTGGGATAGTAGCTGGTGCTTTCGATACCAGGTGTGAGACCGGTTAGACTCACTTCAGGGTCTACGCCCTTGTAACCGGTGATGCACAGAAGGTTCTGCCCGGAGATGAATACCTTTGCTCCCCGGACGAACATGTTGTGGATCGGGAGGTCGTAGCTTATGGAAATATTGTCCAGTTTAAGGTAGCTGGCATCCTCGATATACTTGGAGGAGTAGCGGATCTCGCCGGTGTAGTTGGTATTGTCCAGCCAGGAAGCCAGGATATTCTGGAGGCCGATAGACTGTACGTTCTCGAAGTTGGCGCGGTAAGAATTGAATACTTTTCCGCCGATAGAGGCACGCAGGGTGGCACTCAAAGTCCAATCCTTGTATTTCAAGCTGTTGCTCCAGCCGAGGGTGAGGTCCGGATATGCCGATCCTATCCTGCTCCACTTGGCGGGGGGAACAACACCCATGAATTCATTCTTGAGGCGGTCGGTGCCATCGGCATTTACGCCGTCATAGATGGGTGCGTAGAACGAGCCGAGGCTCTCTCCTTCGATAAGTCTCTGCACGTATACGCCAACAGGCGTGGCTATCCAGCCTATTTCGTACGACTTGAGCTTGAACTCGTCATTCGTGAACTTGATGAGCTTGTTCTCATTATGTGCCGCCACCAGGCTGGTGTTCCAGACCAAATCTCTGGTTTTTACCGGTGTCGCGTACAAAGTAAGCTCAATACCGGTATTGCTGATTGAACCCAGATTGGTAAAATAGGTTTTATAGTCGTACGGGGGGACATTGACTTCGTACTCATACAGAAGGTCGGTCGTGAGCCGGTAATAATAGTCGATATTACCGCCCAGCCTTCCTCCGAAGAAGGAGAAGTCCGCACCCACGTTGAATTCACTCTTTCGCTCCCAGCCCAGATTTGGATTGGAATTCGAGGCCGGAGCATAGGAATTGATCCACTGTCCATTGTAATAGAAACAGGTACTGGTGGACATAAGCATAAGGGACTTGTAATTGGAGAAGTCCTGGTTGCCGGTTACGCCGTAACCAGCCCTGAGCTTGAGGTCTGACAGCCAGCTCAGGCCCTTGAGCCATGGTTCCTGGCTCATGCGCCAGCCAACGCTCACAGCTGGGAACCAGCCCCACTTGTGATCTTTGCCGAAGCGGGAGGAACCGTCGCGGCGGAGGGAAATGGATGCAAGGTATTTTTCCTGGTAGTTCCACAGCATGCGGCCGAAGAAGGCAATGTAGCGGCTGGACGAGCGGTTGGTGTTCATATCGGCAAGCCCTTCCTTGAGCGCGGTCCCTATGCCAATGTTGTTCGCCTTGTAGAAATCGGAGTCGAAGCCGTAGTTCTCCATGTTGGTGCTCCAGTTCATCTGCTCCTGCCAGGTGTAACCCAGAATGCCCTGGATTGAATGGCCCCCGAAGTTGCGGGAGTACTGCAGGGTGCTTTCCCACTGCAGGTTGTCATAGGCATTTGCCGATGAATAGGCGACGCCCTTTCTGCCCACGCTTCCGGGGTAGTAGGATGTCTTGTATTCCTGGCTGAAGTACTTCTCGTCGCTGTAGTTGATGAAGTTATCCCATTTGAGACCTTCAATCGGAAGGATGTTGAGCGTGGCGCGGACATTGGCCAGGACATAGCTGGTCTCGTTGTTCGAATAGCGCTCCTTAATCATGGCAACGGGATTGTAATAGTCGGATTCGGTTAGAGTGAAATAACCGCCATTAGTCAAATCGGAGGGGTTATAGACCGGCTCCGTAGGGTTGCGGAGGAACGCCTGCCGGAATGCGCCGTAGTTGGCGGGAGAAGACTGGCGCTTTACGTAGCTGAGGTTGTAGTCCAGGTTGAGCCAGCCCTGCAGTGCGGTCTGCTTGATATTTGTCTTGATCAGGTACTTGGATGCCTCGTTGCCGATCTGAAGACCCTGGTTCTTCTCCACGTTCAAGACCGTACGGTGGGAGAATGACTCCGTACCGCCGGAAACGGCCACGCTGTGCTTGTGGCTGATTGGAGTGCGCGTGATTTCATCGAACCAGTCGGTGTCGGATCCGTAAAGGGAGCCGCTCTTTCCCGGAGCAAAGTGAGTGATGGTATAGTCGAATTCCTCGGCAGACATCGGGATGGCGCGGGACTGGACCGTCTGGACGGACACCTGACCGTCGTACTGGACGCTCATGCTGCCGCTCTTTGCCCGTTTGGTGGTGATGATGATAACGCCGTTGGTTCCCCTGGTGCCGTAAATAGCGGCTGCGGAACCGTCCTTGAGGACGTCCATGGATTCCACTTCCTGGAAGTTGATGTTGCGGAGGTCGGCGTCAATCACGCCGTCGATGATGACCAGGGGGCCCTGGCCTGCCGCAAGCGTATTGGTTCCGCGAAGGAGGAACTGGTATGATGCGTTGGGATCACCGCCGTCGGGATTAACCACCGTGAGTCCGGCCACCTTGCCCTGGAGCATTCCGCCGGCGTTTGTGAAGGAACCGAGGTCCAGGTCATCGGCCTTGAGGCTTGTGACAGAACCGGTGATTTCCTTCTTGGTGGTTCTTCCATAGCCGATGGCGACGACTTCGTTCAGCATCGTGGCTTCCGCCGGGACCATGCTGATGGTCATATTGGCGACATCGGCCGAAATGGTGAATTCGTAGTCCTCGTAGCTCAGGTACGAGACTGTGACGTTTTCCCCGTTCTTGGCGGTGAGGGTGAACAGACCGTCGATATCGGTGATGGCGTAGCTTCCGCCGCCTACCAGGGTGGCACCCGGCAGGGGATCGCCTTTCTCGTCGACGACCTTGCCCTTGATTGTCCTGTTCTGGGCCGACAGGCTCAGAACGGACAGAAGGGCGATTATCGTTATGATGAATCTTTTCATATTACATTCCGGCTACTACAACACATGCAAGACCGGCCACGAAGAGGGCGAACATGAGGGCGAGGAGGCCGTAAACTCCCTTTTTGGCGCCCTTGAACTCCTTCCAGATGAACACGCCCCAGATGGCGGCGATCATGGGAGCACCCTGGCCGAGTGCGTATGATACTGCCGCACCGGCCGTGCCTGCGCAGATATAGTTGAGGGAAGTACCGAGGGCCCAGATGCAGCCGCCCAGGACACCCACGAGGTGGGTCTTGAAGTTGCCGGCGAAATACTGCTTATAGGTTACAGGCTCGCCGATGAAGGGTTTCTTCATCACGATGGTGTTCACCACGAAGTTGCTCAGGAACACGCCCAGGGCGAAGATTACCATTGCGGTGTAGGGGGTGAGCTTGCCTGCAGCGGGGGCAGCGAAGTTGGCAAGGTCAACGCCGTTGTATACCAGGGCGGAGAAGAAGGACATGATGATACCGGCGAGAAGGGCCAGGATGATGCCCTTGCGGTTCTGCTTGGGATCCCTCTGTTCGTTGGAAACCTTTCCGGAGGCGATGCCGTTGCACACGATGGCAAGTACCACCAGTGCTACGCCGAGCCACAGAAGACCTGTTTTCTGCCCGGCCACGGGGTGGAGAAGTAGGTTGTTAAGGACGCCCATTACCAGCGCGATGCCCACACCCAGGGGGAAGGCCACTGCCATGCCGGCGATTGAGACCGATGCGGAAAGGAGGATATTGGAAACGTTGAAGATGACGGCACCGAGGAGTACCCAGCCGATGCTGGCCCAGTCGGCCTGGCCGAGATCCTGCAGGAAGGGACGGCCTTCCGCTCCGATGGAACCTGCCGTGAAGGCAAGCAGGAGGGAGAACAGGACCATGCCGATCACGTAGTCCCAGTAGAAGAGTTCATATCTCCAGCTCTTTGCGGCGAGTTTCTGGGTGTTTCCCCAGGAGCCCCAGCAGAGCATGGTTACGAAACAGAAAATAACTGCAAGCGTGTAACTTCCAACGATAAACATAGCTGTATGATTTTAAAGATTAATATCGGAACGGAATGGAATTGAATTCTGTGCGCCCATCTTCTGGACGGTGAGTGCCGATGCCGCGCAGGCGAACTCGGCGGCTTCCTTGAGGGATTTGCCCTCGGAAACGGCAACGCAGAGCGCACCGCAGAAGGTGTCTCCGGCGGCGGTGGTGTCCACGGCTTTGACCTTGTGGGCGGGGACGAAGACGGACCGGCCGTCTTCGCAGATGAGCGCGCCCTTGCTGCCCATTGTGACGATGAGTTTCCCGACGCCCTTGGCCTGCATTGCAGCTGCGGCCTTTTCGGCGGAGGCTACATCCTCCACAGGCATGCCGCTGAAGGTGGACAGTTCGGTTTCATTGGGGATGAACAGGTCGATGTATTTGAAGAGTTCATCCGGCAGGGGACAGGCGGGGGCCGGGTTCAGCACCACCGTGGCTCCTGCTTCGTGGGCCATCTTTGCCGCCTTGAGAACGGACGGGATGGGGGTTTCCAGCTGAAGCAGCAGGATGCCGCATTCGCGGATGTCTTTTGCCGATGCGTCGATATCGGCCTCCAGAAGGTCTCCGTTGGCACCGGAGGCGACTACGATGCAGTTCTCCGCATGCTCATCGACCGAGATGAGGGCTACTCCGGAGGGAAGC
Organism: Bacteroidales bacterium; assembly: GCA_017615065.1. GTDB lineage: Bacteria > Bacteroidota > Bacteroidia > Bacteroidales > UBA932 > Cryptobacteroides. The sequence goes on from JAGAAY010000054.1 coordinate 46,217, forward strand.
TCCGAGCGGATGATGCCGGCGGTGTCCAGCCCCTCCTTTTTATAATGCGCGATGGAATTGTCGCCGAAAATGTCGTTGCCCACCTTGCAGATGAACTTGACGTTTCCGCCCAGGCGCTGTGCGGCGACTGCCTGGTTGGCCCCTTTTCCTCCGGCTCCCATGGTGAAGACGCCGCCAAGGACGGTTTCTCCGGGGCGGGGGAGAGCCTTGGTCTTTACTGTCATGTCGGTGTTGCTGCTGCCGATGACGAGGATACCTTTTTTGCTCATATGATGTGTAATTAATTGTGCAGTTTTGCGCAAACGATTGCGCGTCTAATGAGACAAATATAGCAAAAAATCTTAATTATTCATCAATAGGTTTTGAAAAAATTTCTTTTTGTTTACCTTTGTAGCGCAAACGATTTCGCTTATGATTGGGAAAATCAATCTCGCAGCTATTTCAGAGCGTACCGGATACTCGGTTTCCACAGTATCCCGGGTGTTGTCGGGCAAGGCGGAAAAGTATCGGATCAGCAAGGCCGCAGTGAAAAGAGTCACGGCGGAGGCCGCCCGGTGCAACTATCGGCCCAACCTGCTTGCGCAAAGTTTGCGCACCCGTCAGTCGCAGACAGTGGGGCTCGTGGTGCCCGGCATCGACAACCCGTTTTTCGCCACTCTGTCCAGCGTGATCATGGCTCAGCTCAGCCAGAGGGGATACCATACTCTGCTGGCGGACTCGCGGGAATCGGCGGAAGAGGAGAGGATGGCGCTGCAGATGTTTCAGGACAGGAATGTGGAAGGGATTATTTCCGTGCCGGTGGCATCGTCCCCGGAACTGCACGAGGATATCGGGCGGGAGATTCCGCTGGTTCTGATTGACCGGTATTTTGAAAAGACCTCTTTATCATACGTGTGCACGGATAATTACGCCGGGGCGTATATGGCGGCCAAGTACCTTGCCGATAAGGGATACAGGCGGATCCTGGCAATCCAGGGAGTTCCTGCTTCGATGCCCAACCGGGAGCGGGTACGCGGATTCCTTGCGGCGCTGGAAGGACGCGATGTGTATTGCAGCGTGAGGGGCGATGCGTTCTCCGTGGAAAACGGCCAGAGGGAGGCTCTCGCGGCCTTTTCCGGGAATCCATCGGCCTATGACGCCATATTCGCATTCAGCGCTACGATACTGCTTGGGGCTATTTCGGCACTGCGTAAACTCGGGCTTGCCGAGGGCCGTGACGTAGGGGTGATCTCCTACGATAACAACGGCTTCCTGGATTTCATGAATCCTCCCGTAACCCGTGTGGAGCAGCCCCTCAAGGAAGTGGGCGAAGTGGCCGTCGGCGCGCTCTTCAATCTGATGGAAGCCCGCCGCTGCGGTGACGACGCTCCCGCCCCCGTGCAGCAACTCATCCGCCCCACGCTCGTGGTGCGCGAAAGCTGCTGAGATTCTTCGTTGTTGCTCCCGAAGGTACATTCAATGGCACCTTCAGGCGCATTTTGGGCTGTTTTTGCTCCCGAAGGTCCAATTGCCGGCACCTTCAGGCGCACCGGGGGGGCCGGGACCATGCCCTGGAGATGGAGTTTTGGAGAAGTTCTGATTTTAAGTGGGTGATCTTCTCCAAAACCATGTGCGGGAGGCCACTTTATGGAGAAGGTCCCGCCCACAAAATCACAACTTCTCCACTCACGGCCTTGCAGAGGCAGTAACCCAACAACTTTCGGTTCAGTCGCGGGTTTTTTAAGGCATTGTCAAGAATAATTCGTATATTGCGGAATCAAAGCAGTAATATGATGCGTTTTTTCTACAAGTGCGTGTTATTGATCCCGGCGGCGGTGATGGTTCTGGCGGGGTGCAATAAGCAGGGCGGCAGGGCCAATGCCGATGAAATCACTATTAAGGCCAGTATTGGTGCCGTGTCCAAGGTGTATTATGCCAGTGAGAATGAATCCCGGTTCACCGACGGTGACAAGATCCTGGTGTACGGCTGGATGGGAAGCGATTCCGAAGTGCCGGAAAAGAGGGTGGTGGACGGTGTTGTGAATACGTTCGACGGAACCGGTTGGAATCCGGAGAAGCAGATGCTTTGGAAGACAACGAAGGCATCACACTATTTCCTTGGTATTTATCCTGTGCGCAACGTGACGGATTTCAAAGCGGATCCTTATACGCTTAATCCGGACAATTACACTGAGAGCGACCTGCTAATCGCCACTAATCTTGGTGGCGTGACGTCGGAAGACGGTCCCGTGGCACTGGCGTTCGATCACGCAATGGCAAAGCTTGTGGTTAACCTGAAGTTCCGCAGCCAGTGGGAGGCAACGCCCACAGTGTCTTCCGTAAAGGTGCTTGCACAGACGGAGGCCAAGGTGAATTACATCAGTAAGGCAGTTACCGCTGAGGGGACGGCATCGGCAGTGGGCCTCCTCCCGCTGTCATCGGCCCCCGATGGCTATGCGCTCAGTTACAGCGGCCTGCAGGTGCCGCAGAACGGGGTGAGGAAGGTTACTGTTACCATCGACAATAAGGAATATATATATGAGGCGGCAAATGATATTGCCCTGACTTCAGGAAAGTTCACCACACTGGGGCTTACTGTTGGCCGGGACAAGATTGAACTTGACGATATCACTGTTACGGACTGGCAGCCGGGAACTGTTATTTCGGACGCCGAGACGGAATTGCTGGAAGATGTCCTCAAGGACTTCAAAACCAAGGAGATAATCAATGCCTTCCTGCAGAAATGCGATACCAATCATGACGGTATTCTCTCCAGAAAAGAAGCGGAGGCGGTGACAAGCCTGGACATCTCTTCAATGGGAATAGGGTCTCCAGACGGATTATGGGTTTTCCCCAATATGACGCATCTGTACTGTTATTCAAATAAGATGAGCTTTTTACGTCTTCAGGGTAACTGCAAACTGGAGTATGTGGATTGCCGTGACAATCCTGAATTATTCGAAATTCAGATCTGGCCCGGGCAAACCATCAAAGATATATATTTACCGGAGAAGAATGTGGAGCCTATTGACCTGACAGTGAACGGACAATACGCATTGATGCAAGAAAGTTCAAAGCCTTTCTCATTCACGGCTGAATTAAGGCCCGGGGTTACGGCTGAAAGCATCACTTGGGTCTCAAATATGCCCGGTTTCCAGAAGGTTACACACCAGATTCAGGGAACGACTGATGTTCTGAGCTTCGATAAGATATCCGGAATGGGAAGTCCTGAATCCGGTAAATTGTATAAGATGTATGCTGAAATGCCGGATGGTACACGTTCCAATGCAGTCCGTTTCGGTACATTTGGTAAAGACCCGATTATCTACTTCGAGAAACCTGCCCAGCATATTGAATGCCACGACGATAATTCAGACCCCGATGCAGTTTTCAACAATGCCGAAAAAGTCCTTTTCTCCGTGTTCTTTTACCCCGGTGAGGGCGAAAGCGGTACACCTTCCATAAAAACCACCGGCGAAGGTTGTAACAGGAGTTTCAACAGCGGTGTTAAGATTCAGGAAGATGAATCCGTTCATTGGAATAAGATTGGTGAGAAGCAGATTATTGTGTATTTTGAGACAAACGGCAAAAAGACCAGCGATACACTTTACGTCAATGTGGTTAGGAGTATCTCTATTAGAGAAGTTGATCACTTTCCTATAGGCTATTGATAACAAGTAATTTAACGCTAACTATATGAGAAAGAAAAGGGGCCCGGCAGGGGCTATTATCATTGCAATCCTGGTGGTGGGGCTCGGCCTGTTCACCTATATCAAGTGGTTCTACGTATTCAGCGACGGAACCAAGACCGGCCAGCTTAACCGCGTGTCCAAAACCGGATATGTATTCAAGACATACGAGGGTGACATGATTCTGCTCGGCTATGGAAACAGGAGCTCAGGCGGCACTGTGCAGTCCAACGAGTTCAAGTTCTCGGCAGCCAATTCCAAGGTGTACGAGCAGCTTCGCGAGTACACCGGCCGCAGGGTCACCGTGCATTACAAAGAATACTTCGGCACCCTTCCCTGGAGAGGCTACGAGAAGAGCATAGTAGACAAAGTGGAACTTGCCGATGACACCGGAGGAACTTCCTACGGCAGCCAGGGCGAAGAAATTTTCCTGTAGAACATGAAACGTACCTTATTGTTTATCTGCCTGGCCATGATGGCGGGCAGTCTGGCTGCATCGGCACAAAACATCGACGGATTCACCACCATCGACATTAAAACAGCCCATCCCGGGGCCAACCTCACTATGAGCGAGGCCGTTTACGAGGGCGTCGGATATGCCCGCAACGGCTGGTCGGCCTGGGTGGACGGGAATTCCTACGCTTATTTCAACAACGGCCGATGGATTACCGGCGAGGCAGGTGTGTTCGACGAGGAAATCATGGGCCGGCCCAAACGCTCGAAAGATCTGCCCTACGAGGTGGTTTCCGAAGGCGGGAGCCTGTATCTGGCGGTCGATGGAAGCCGCATTCCGGTGGCTGTGTCTGAGGCCCCCGGCATCGTGTACGGAGAGGCGGTGAGCCGCAACGAATTCAACATCAACGAGGGCTGGTACGTGTCGCCATCGACCGATAAGATAGCCTTCTTCCGCAAGGACGAATCGGCGGTTACGGAGTTCCCGCTGCTGGACATCGCCACGCGCACCGGCGAGCTTCGCAATATCCGTTACCCCATGAACGGGATGACGTCGGAACTTGTCAGCATCGGCATTTATGATGTTAAGGCCGGCACCACGGTGTATCTGAAGGCCGATGACTTCACGCCGGAGCGCTATCTCACGAATCTGGCATGGTCGCCCGACGACCGCTTTGTATATGTTCAGGTGGTGGACCGCAGCCAGCATCACATGAGGCTCAACCAGTACCGGACTTCCGATGGAAGCTTCGTGAAGACGCTGCTCACGGAGGACAATGAGGCCTGGATCGAGCCTTACGATGCTATCGCCTTCCTCAAGGGAAGGGCCGATCTTTTCATCTACCGCACCGACAACCGCGACGGCTACCGCAATCTGTATCTCTGCGATACGCTCGGGGGTGTGCGCAGGCTCACCTGCGTGGATGCCGATGTGAGTTACCTCGGCAACGACGGGGCCAATGTCTATTATACATCGGCAGAGGTGTCGCCCGTGGAGAATCATCTGTTCCGGATTGGGGTGAAGGTCCCCAAAAAGCTTAAACTGGAGAAGGTTAAGTTTGCCAAGCCGGTGAGGCTTACGCAGGAGCGTGGTTGGCATGATGTAAAGATTTCGGCCGACTGCAAATGGTTCCTGGACTCTTGGAGCAATACTTCCAATCCCGGAGCGTCGCTGGTATGCAGCACGGACGGCAAGGTGCGCCACACGCTGGTGGAGCGCACGGATCCGCTGGAGGGCTACGCTTCATGCGAGGTGGAACTGGGCACTGTGCCTTCCGCCGATCCCGCTTTCCTTAATTATTACAGACTGATCAAGCCGTCCGGGTTCGATCCCGCAAAGAAGTATCCGCTTCTCGTATACGTGTACGGCGGGCCTCACAGCCAGATGGTACGCGACAGCTGGCTGGGTGAGATCCGCATGTGGGAAATGCTCATGGCGCAGAAGGGGTATGTTGTTTACGTGCAGGATAACCGCGGTACGTCCAATCGCGGCGCCGCCTTCGAGAAGGCCATCAACCGCCAGTGCGGCCAGGCCGAGATGGCCGACCAGATGGAAGGCATCAAGCGGCTGCTCGCACAGCCCTGGGTGGACTCGGAGCGCGTTGGCGTTCATGGCTGGAGCTACGGCGGCTACATGACTATTTCTCTTATGACAACATATCCGGACGTTTTCAAAGTGGGCGTAGCCGGTGGCCCTGTCATCGACTGGAAGTGGTACGAAATCATGTACGGAGAGCGCTACATGGACAATCCGTCCACCAATCCGGAGGGCTTTGCGTTAACCTCCCTGGTGGACAAGGCTCCTCTTCTGAAGGGCAGGCTGCTTATCTGCCAGGGCGCGCAGGACAACACCTGCGTATGGGAGCACAGCCTGAGCTTCGTGCAGTCCTGCATCGAAAACAGCGTGCAGGTGGACTACTTCCCGTACCCGCTCGCCAAGCATAACGTCATGGGCGAGCACCGGATTCACCTGATGGATAAGGTTACGCTCTACTTCGACGAGCATATGTAGAGGTGCCGTAAAATGGA
>JAGAAY010000055.1 GCA_017615065.1 Bacteroidales bacterium
ATGCCGTACTTTTCGCGGATTGTGTCGATGATGCGGTTTTCCAGGCCGATGATTTCATCGGGCGAGGCGTGGCCGCTGGCGTTCACTATCACCAGTGGCTGGTTCTGATAGACCTGTGCGCCGCCGAGGCGCTGGCCTTTGAAGCCGCACTGCTCGATCATCCAGGCAGCGGGCACCTTTATCATGTCGCCGACTTCGTAGTGGGGAACCTCGTAGGCGTCTCCGTTATCACGCCGGGCGGTTGCCACAATGCGGGCGAAATGCTCTTTCGTGATTACCGGATTGCAGAAGAAACTGCCAGCAGAGCCTGTCTCTTCGGGATCCGGAAGCTTTTTGCGCCTTATGCCGATGATAGTGTCACGCAGCAGCTGAGGCGTGAGCGCGGCATCCTCCGGGATAGCCTTGCGCAGGCCGCCGTAGTCCAGGACCGGATGATCGGCAACCCAAAGCCTATAAGTTACATAAGTGATGATGTACCGGCCCTTCCACTCGGTCTTGAACCGGGAGGCGCGGTATCCGTAGGCACAATCGGCCCCCTGGATTTCCACAAAGCGCTTTTCAAGCGTGTCCCAGGCGCGGATGCTCAGGATAATGTCCTTGGCCTCCACGCCATAAGCGCCGATGTTCTGCACTGCCGATGCACCGCATTCGCCAGGGATGAGCGACAGGTTTTCCGGGCCCCACAGGCCCTTGGCGGCCGCAAATGCGCAGAAGTCGTCGAAGACTTCGCCGGCGCCCACGCGGAATAATCCCGGTTCTTCGAGTGCCTGTACACCTTTTATTCCCACATGCAGCACGGTGCCGGGGAAGTCCCCGCGGAAGAGAAGATTGGAGCCGCCTCCCATCACCATGAGGGGTTGGGGCAGCGCGGCGAAATCGACCTTGAGGAGGTCTTCCTCGGAGTCGATTTCCACAAGCGCGGCGCAGCGCACCTTCATCCGGAAGGTGTTGCGGCCCGACAGGTCGGCGTTATGGATGATGCTAGGCATCGGCCTTCAGAAGCTTAACCGAGCCGATGGCAAGCAGGGCCTGGGCTGCCAGATAGGTGAGCATCACCACGAAATCCTGACAGGGATAATGCGTGCCGAAGGTGTCAAGGGCGATCTGGGCGTCCGAGAAGGTGAACAGCAAGGCGCCGATGAGGATGAACACCCACGGTTTGCCGAGTTTGCGGGTGACGCCTGCGACGCCGGTGAAGATAAGGAACGCCAGGGCCGATCCATAAACGCACATTGGCCCGAGCAGGGCGCCCTTGACGCCGATGAGCAGAATGAGCGCCGCCACAAAAGCCGCCATGCATGCAATTGCGATAGCCCAATGCTTGCCTTTGAGCCCGGCATATGACTTCTTGAACAGTGTAATGTAGAAGATATGGCCGATGAGGAATGCCACCATTCCGCCCGCAAAGAATGCAAAGCCGCTGCCGAGCAGGAGCATGTCGCCGGCGCAGCCGAAGAGCTGGGCGGCAATCAGAAGCCCTGCCCGCTTATTGTCTGTGCCGATGAGCGCAGCCATCGTGGCAACGGACAGGATGGGCAGCAGGGCCGGTTTAACCGTGTTGGCCAGTTCGGGAGCCCAAAGCTTTCCCGCAAGGTTCAGGAGGCCGCACAGGATGAATGCACAGGCGGCGAAGATGAAGATTCTCTTTTTCATATTGTTTTTACGATTTCTGCAGGACCGGTAAGATAAACGTTTTGGAAGCACCCCGGGGCCGTGATTTCGAACTCCACATTCAGCCAGTCCCCGCGGCGGCACTGGATGTCAACCGATGTGAGGGCTGTTTTTCCGGCAAAACTGGCCACCAGGCTGCTGGCGGTGATACCCGTGCCACAGGCAAGCGTTTCTCCCTCCACACCCTTCTCAAAAGTGCGCACATGAAGCCCGTCCTTGGCTACCTGCACGAAGTTCACGTTGGCACCCTCAGGAGCAAATGCCGGGTCGTGCCTCCAGCGGGGGCCATCGACATTGATGTCTATTGCGTTAACATCAGGAACAAAACGCACGAAATGGCGCGTTCCGGTGTTGGTGAAATAACCGCCGAGTATAGGCTCCACGCCCTTCACGTCCGACATTTTCAGCCGCACAATCCACTTCTCCGGGTCCTTGGACAGGATTTTTGCGGTGTGAAGGCCATCGCCGGCCATAAACACATACTCATCACCCGCGGGCTTGATGCCAAGCATATCGGCAAACGCCACGATGCACCTGCCGCCGTTGCCGCACATCATTCCGCCCGTCCCGTCCGGATTGAAGAACTCCATGGAGAAATCTACGCGCTCGTTGTCATATCTAGCCCCCTCGTTGTCATTTCGAGCTTGCCGAGAAATCTCCCCCAGAATCATAAGCCCGTCGGTGGCATACCTGCGGCACACTTCGCCTATGGATTCAGGCTCCCGGAAGCGCTCCACGCCTCCCTTCCTGCCGTCTACCAGCACGAAATCATTGCCCGCACCCGAAAATTTGTAAAGTTTAGGTTCCATATCAAAAACCAAAGGTACAGATTTTTTTCGAGAAAGTGTTCCGCCCTCCGGAGCGGGTGTGAAACGGGATTTAATGTGTGCGCATAATTAATTGATACTTAGCCGTTTCTGTTTTTATGAAACGTTTCCAAAAGCCGGAAACGTTTATTTTTTTATTCGCAAAACTCGTATTATGTTTGCCGAAAAATGAGATATGAGATACTATTTGGTAACAACAGATCACTTCCTGGACAGACTGCTTTTCAAGGATGATGAGGATTACAAGGCGGGGATGAATTTTACCCCTGTAGTTGCGCGGTCACTTAACGTTCTGGTGCTGGCTTTTATTTTAATGTCGAATCATGTTCACTATGTTATCGGGTGCAGAAACTTAGACACGGCGCTTGAGTTTATAACGCAATTCAAGAACCTGTATGGGCGGTATTTCTGCGGCAAATACAAGGTGGAAGACTTTCTGAGGCGCCTGAAGGTGGACATCAGTGAGTTGGATGAGTTTGACGGTGGTCTTGGCAAAGGCGTAGCATATGTTCTCATGAACAGTGTGGCTGCAAGAATCTGCATGAATGCCGAAGACTATCCCTGGGGCTCCGGCGGCTGCTACTTCAATCTTTCCGCCGTACGTGGAACCAGAATCGGAGATTTATCTCAGCGTGCGCAGATCAGACTTCTTCACAGCAAACAGGAGGTTAATCCTAACTGGGTGATTACGGAAGAAGGCTATATCGATCCGCGCTCTTACATCGCAAGACGTACCGTTGAAGAGTATTACGGCACTCCTGGCCAGATGCGTTACGCCCTTTTAAACTCTTCAAAAGCGAAAGCCCGTCTTGAATCCAGTGCCGGAATGCCGTCTTTCCGTGATCAAGTGATACAGGAAGGAACGAAAGACCTTTGCCAAAGCCTTTTCGGGAAAAAACAAATAGAGGTTTTGACCAGAGAAGAAAAAGCAGAACTGCTGAAACAGCTCCGCTGGCGATTCAGTGCCGATGTGAAACAGCTCTGCCGCGTGACAGGAATTCAGTATGAGGAAGCCGTTACCCTTTTGGACAGCTTATAGCGAGTGCTCCCGAAGGTCCATCGCCCGGCACCTTCGGGAGCATTTTGGGCCCTTTTTGCGCCTGAAGGTACATCGCCAAGCACCTTCGGGAGCACTGGGCGTTATTCTGAAATCAGCGAAGCCAGCAGGCGGATGCCGGGCTCGA
>JAGAAY010000056.1 GCA_017615065.1 Bacteroidales bacterium
AGCTGTACCTCAAGCGCCTCATCGTGGGTGGTTTTTCCGGCGTATACGAATTCGCCAAGAACTTCCGCAACGAGGGCATGGACAAGACGCACAACCCGGAATTCACCTGCGTGGAGATGTACATCGCCTACAAGGATTACCTGTGGATGATGGAATTCACCGAGAAGATGCTCCAGCGCGTGGCCGAGGCTACCGGCGGGGTCACCAAAACCATCGGCGGCAACCAGATTTCCTTCCAGGGACCTTTCCGCCGTCTCAAAATCCTGGACGCCATCAAGGAGTTCGCCGGCGTGGACGTGAAGGGCATGGACGAAGCCGCCCTGCGGGAAACCTGCAAGAAACTGAACGTGGAGGTTTCACCGGAAATGGGCGTGGGCAAGCTGATCGACGCCATCTTCGGCGAATACTGCGAACACCAGCTCATCCAGCCCACCTTCATCATCGACTATCCCGTTGAGATGTCGCCCCTCACCAAACGCTGCCGCTACGACGATACCCTCACCGAGCGTTTCGAACTCTTTGTCAACGGTAAGGAACTGGCCAACGCCTATTCCGAACTCAATGATCCCGTGGACCAGCTGGACCGTTTCGAAGAGCAGGCCGCCCTCAAGAGCAAAGGCGACGACGAGGCCATGTACATCGACTACGACTTCGTCCGCGCCCTGGAATACGGCATGCCGCCCACCAGCGGCATCGGCATCGGCATCGACCGTCTCACCATGTTCATGACGGGTGCCGAATCCATTCAGGACGTGCTCTTCTTCCCCATGATGAGGCCGGAAAAATTTTAGCCCTGCCGCTGCCGGACGGCTTCGAAAAGGAGAATGGCGGCCGAAACAGAGACGTTGAGGCTGTCCAGCCGGCCCAGCATGGGAATGCGGATGTGGGCATCGGCCGCCTGGCGCCAAATCTGCGTAAGGCCGGTGGATTCGGTGCCCATCACGATGGCCGTTCCGCGGCGCATATCTACGTCGTAATAAAGAGAGGAATCCTGCAGCTGGGCTGTAAGGATCTGGATGCCGCGTGCCTTGAGGAAGGCAATGATATCAGCCGATGGTGCCGCTACTACAGGCACGGTGAATACGGCGCCGATGGATGCCCGGATGAGGTTGGGGTTATACAGGTCTGTGAGGGGGTCGCCGATGAGGACGGCATCGGCCCCGGCGGCATCGGCACTGCGCAGCACCGCCCCCAGATTCCCCGGTTTCTCCACACTCTCCAGCACCACGATGAGCGGGTTATCCGGCAAATGTAAATCATCCAGTGACAAGGCTTTATACTGCACTTCGGCCATAATCCCTTCCGTGGAATCCCGGTAAGCGATTTTCCGGTAAAGGAGCTCCGGAACCTCTATGCAGTTTACTGGAGAAGAGGCGCTTTCTGAAGCATTTGCCCGGATTGGGTCGCGAAGCGACGCGGAAGAAAGCGCCTCTTCTCCGGTAAAACCGGCAATCTCCGGACAGACAAAGACGGTCTTGATCTTAAAACCGCCTTCCAGGCAATGCTCCAGTTCCCGTCGGCCTTCCACCACAAACAGCCCCTGCTCCCTCCGCGCCTTGGATTTCTCCTGTAACAGCAGCAGGTTCTTGATCTTGGGATTCTGGGCCGAAGTGATGATCTCTGTTTTCATAGAGGGAACGGGGTTTATGCCATGGCAAAAATACGAAAAAAAGTTAATATAGCCTTGTGGAGACAAGTGTTTGTCTTTCAGTCCCTTACACGTTATCGATTATTCTGAATGGAGTAATCGATTTTGCGTTTCTATCTGATTATCAATCCCTTATCCATTAATAAAAATATGGCGTCCATGTGTGACAGACCCGTTTCCTTTTCCCATTTTTGCATGTATGAGAAAGAGAAAAATAATTAGGGGAGTCGTGAACCATTGCTACCAGCGCTCGGCAGACCGGGGTCTTATCTTTTATACGATAAGCGATTATCTGCTGTATTTCACCATCTACTGCGTTACGGCCGTCAAGTACAAGATACGCGTCCTTAAATTGGTGCTTATGCCGGATCATCTGCATCAGGCTGTGATTGAGGAACGCAAAGGAGAACTCTCGCGTTTCCAGCAGGAATGCCAGTCCCGGTTTGCCCGGGAACAGAATCTGCTGTGCGGGAGAAAGGGGCCTCTATTTGAGCATCCCTACGGCAGCGTTCCCAAATATGAAGACAAGAAAGTGAGGACAACACTCATTTACCTGGATAATAACCCAGTGGAAAGGAAGTTGGTGAAGAATGCCGAAGACTATCGCTGGAATTTCCTGAGTTACGGAAACAGCGACCATCCGTTCTCAGATAAAATCGTACTTTCACAAGCCTCCATGCCGCTCCGGAGAGCACTCGGTCAGATTAAACTACTACACAGACAGGGCCGCTTCCTTCCCTATCCCTTGCTGCAAAAATTCTTTCATTCACTGCCGGATAACCGAGAGCGGGAACAGTTGGTGGACTTTATCATCGGCACTTATTCCATCATTGACCATGATGCTGCTATCGGGTACTTCGGATCTTATCAGGACGAGCTCCTTGCCGCTCACGCCACCAGCGGAAGTGAACATGATCTACAAGAACAATGCATCGGAAAGTCTGATGCCTGTTATGCCACCATGATGCGCGTTTTGAAGCAAAATGGCCGATATGTCAGGGATATCCATGAAATCTTTCTGCTTCCGCATGCAGAGCGGCAGGAACTCTTTACGCTTCTTCGGCGTCAGACCTCCGCTCCCACCAAACAAATTGCAGCTTTTCTGCATTTGCCCCTTCAGTACACCGATTCTTTTTAACCCCCGTGGAGATAACTCATTGATTATCAATAAGAAACGCAAAATCGATTACTCCGTTTGGGGTAATCGATTTTGCATAAAGTGCATATAATTAGGCTCACCTGCAATTTTCCGTGTTGCACTACCCGAAGATCATGCACAGTCTGTACATGAAGAACGGCAGATCTGATACCCCTCTCAGCCGAGCCCGAAAGCCTTTCATCTTGGAGTTGAGCGACTCGGCAGAAGCATTTGTGGACCGCTCAATGAAGTAGTTCAGTA
>JAGAAY010000057.1 GCA_017615065.1 Bacteroidales bacterium
CCGGCGCGGATTTCCTGTTTTTCTTCTTCCGTTATCATGGCACGTAAATACTGTTGGGTTTCCTTGTCTTTTTACAGAGCCCGAATTTGTTCTTCGGAAAGACCGGTTGCCGCCACGATGATGGCCATGTCTATGCCGCAGGATAGAAGGTTTCTGGCCGCAGAACAGTTGGCATCTGCCTTCCCCTGCTCTATACCTTTCTCTATACCCTTCTCCATGCCTTGCTGCATTCCTTCCTCGAAGCCATACTCATAGGAACCGGCGCGGATTTCCTGTTTTTCTTCTTCCGTTATCATGGCACGTAAATACTGTTGGGTTTCCTTGTCTTTCAGCCCGCCCATGCGACACGATTCAAAAATGCCTTCGTAGCGTTCGTCGATATTGTCGGGTCTCGATGCAAAAGTACGCATATTTCTTAACATATCAAACCACACTTCTACGGGATTCAGTTTCTTTCCCGGGGTATTGACAAATCTGGGCAGTTCACACAGAAAGATAGTCAGCTGGTTGCCGTAGAGCTCGTGTGTTTTGATTTCCTGCATTTTGTATCGGTAAATGAGTTGGTCTTCCTTGTGCAGGAGCTTGAAATTTGAAAAGCAGATGACGTAAACAGGAACAATCTTGTCATACCCATCCTTTGGCTTTAGCTGACGGGTAAGAGAGGCCGCTCCATAGTAGAACAGACGGTTCTTGAGATCCATCTTCCGCGACTTTTGCATCTCCACGATGAACGAACGGTCCTTCGTGTGGCAAATAACATCCATGATAATCTGTTTGTCATGGGGCCGATTCTTGTCAGACTCGTTGGGGTCATACTCGATGTCGATGACTTCCTCCGGGAGGATGTCGTTCAGGAGTAGCATTAGGTTCTCCTTGTTGTGACCGAACACGTGCTTGAATGCCCAGTCGCAGAGCAGGTCCATGTAGGTGGACGTTGTAATCTCCAGAATGAGCAGTTCCTTTTCCGCTTCGGTCATGTTACGGGTTCGCTCGAACTCGTTGAGGATGGATTTGTAGAGATCCATCTGCTCGGGGGTGAGGATTGTTTTGGATGGTTCCATAAGCTTAGATGTTAAACAAACGCGCCCCGGAGGGCATCTCCGGGGCTGCACAAACTTACGAAGGAGTTTCTCTCAGACCAATACCCTGTTGATAAATAGTGTTGTTTTGCATGCTTATTTATACGTTTTGCATGGTGTTGTTGTCAACTCCCATAACATAAACGCAGACATTTCCAATTAATTGCAAGGTCCTTGCAATGATTTGGGAGTGTACTTTCGGCATTGTACTTTTGTCGGAAGTGTTAAAAGAATTACGCCATGAACCCATTTCTATCGTTTTTTGTCGGCCCGTTCGGGGCCGCTTTTTCAGTGATGGACGAGTATCTGTTCCTTCCATCTCCGGAAAACTTTACGGAGTTCACTGAAGAGATGTATGAAGTCTACTTCATTAAGAACGGGATGCCTGGAGAACGCATGTATCAAATGCATCCAGGCACCTCATCAAACCCAAAAGAGATTCTTACCATCTCCAAGACAGAGATGTCAGAAATGCTACGAGCGCGCGAGTTCGTCGATAGAATGGTATCCCACAACCGCAAATTGAAGAATGCATCAGACCTGGATAAGCTGCATTACTTCATTTCTAAATTCCCTTTTTTATTTCCTAAAAAGACAGGCAATGAATAAAATACCGGATGAGCTTCTTTGCAGAAGAGTGTACGTCGCCTCTATGATTAAGGATGGCATTATCGCCACGGAGAAAAACTTTCTCCCTTTCACATATGGGATGAAAGAGAGTGTATATGGAACAATCGTGGGAGTAAAAGACACGTTTGTTTATATGACCATCGACACCTCTCATATGTCTGTCCTCTCCATATTGGAAGCGGAAGAAGAATTGATTAATAAAGCTGTACCCAAGAGCGTAAGGACCGTTATCAAAGAGGAAAGAGAAGAGTTTATTTCGGCCGGAAAAGCCATGTTGGAATTAGTGAAAGATTTGGGATTTCAGACTGACCGGGAAAGGATAGACTACATCATGTCGCTATTCCCAGAAATGAAAACTTGGGAGACGTTTCTTGAACAGCTTGAAACAGATCAATAATCGTAAGACGCAGGTGCGTCTAACGTCCCGAAATTTGGGACGTCTGGATCAAAATCGGCTTAAAACGCCGCAGACGTCCCGAAGAATGGGACGTTAAGCGCACTGCAAGCACCGAAAACACCAACGGGCAGCCGTTCGGCCACCCGTTGATGTAAAGAGTATGTGAGGGGGTGCTTTACAGCGCCCGGATCTGGTCCTCGGACAGGCCAGTAGCAGCCACGATGATGGCCATGTCTACGCCGCTGGCCAGCAGCTGCTTGGCCACAGAAGCTTTACCTTCCGCAAGTCCCTCAGCTTTGCCTTCCGCAAGCCCTGCTGCTTTACCTTCCGCAAGTCCCTCAGCTTTACCTTCCGCAAGTCCCTCGGCTTTACCTTCCGCAAGTCCCTCGGCACGACCCTTTGCTAAACCTTCGGCACGTCCTTCAGCCAAACCTTCAGCACGTCCTTCGGCCAAACCCTCGGCCCTTCCGTCTGCGATGGCTACGCGGCGGGCGTAATCTCTTTCAGCAATAATGTCTAACTCCGTTCTCATATTGTGGTCATAAAACTCTCTTGTCTCAATGGGCATGGAAGCAAGTTCCGTTGCCTTGTAAAGGCGGTCTAAAAGCGGGTCTGTAAACCCCACAGGCGGCTCTTTCATCAAATGCATGTACTTGAGGGAAAAGATGAACTTTTCCAGCAGCGTCCTGCATTTGTCGGACTCATTCGCTTTCAACTCCAGCCGCCCCATTTCCACAAATACGAAATTCAGGGCCGGCGTCATCAGCTCTGCGTTGTGCCTGTTGCGGAGTTCATATCGGCATATATACTCTTCCTCCAAGGCCGCCGTGCTCTCATGTGCCAGCGAGAAGTTGATGAGGCTGATCACATAGACCGGTTTCAGCGAATAGTCCATCCTGTCCAGATCTTCCCCGCTCCGAATGCGGGCCAGCCGCATCGCCGTCTGCTCCCGGATGGGATAAGTGGCATACGTGAGCACACGGTCCTGAAAACTGGCCTGTGGCGCATTCTGCAGTTCCACCAGAAACTGTTCTCCTGTCTTGGCATCCGTGCAAAGCAGGTCAAAATTAACGTTTTTTTCAGAAACAACCAAACCGTGCTTCTCTTTGTCGGTGAAATAGATGTGGGAAATTTTCTTTCCCGGCAGCAGCAACTCCAGAATCTGAATGAGCAGTTTCTCGTTTTCCGGATTACAGACAACCACTTTGAACGTGGAGTCGAAGAGCAGGAACGCATACCGTCCCTGTCCCAGCGGTGCCAATGGCTTTGTCATGACTGTTACTTTTTATAAGGTTAGTCCGGTCCTCCACCGTGGAGAACCGGACCACAATTATAAAAATAGACTAACTGCCAAAACAGAATACCGACATGTTTTTTTGTGCGGTTCGGCTAAAACAGATAAAAATCGACAAATTTTTTGACCGATTGAGTGCACGGTGACTAACTGCAGCACCGAAGTTACTCACAATCAACCAACTATGAAAAATTGGTTCTGCAGAGTGCAAAACCACTTTTTCATTATGTGTTATGAATCAGCGACTTAAGTGCTGCGGCAAACCCTACGCCAAATCCCCCAGATCCGCATCCTGCGCTTTGGGGAACCACTGGGTGAGCTTGGCGCGGGCGCGCTCCTTTACGGAGGGGGTGATGGCCGATGACACATAGGCCACGGCGGCGATGAGGGCGGCCCAGTCGTCGGCCAGACCGGCGAAGGGGATGAAGTCCGGCAGGAGGTCCATCGGCAGAATCATATAGCCCAGGGCGCCGGCAATGATGGCCTTGTACTTGGCGGGCGTGTTTTCATCGGCCAGCGTATAATACAGCACCAGTGCATAATAGACCACCTTGGCGCCGGTCTTGGAGGCAATTTTGCGGAGCTTCTCCCAGAAGCCTTTTTCCGAGTAATTGCCCTGATACTGCTGAAGATCGTTGGAAGTAGGGTTTCTGTCGGCCATAATCCTTAAAGTTTTCCGCTAAGTTAGCAATAAAATCTACACCTTGAACAGCATTCCCCCGATGTTGTCCTTCGCCGCACCCGTGACGCTGCGGAGGCACGACGGCTCGTCCAGCGCATACAGCACGCCCAGGAAGGCGAAGATGAGGGCTTCCTTGAATTCCACAATCTCCCTCTGGGGGACGATGAGCCTGCAGCCGGACAGGGCCGACATCCGCTCCATCAGGAACTTGTTGTACGCTCCCCCGCCGGTGACCAGGATGCTTCGGCCGGGCGTGACCACACGGGCAAGCTGCCCGGCGCAGTGCTCGTAAAACGTGCGCAGAAGGTCTTCCAGGGTCAGGCCGGAAGCGTCCAGCAGCGGAAAGACGTTCTTTTCCACCCACTCCCGGCCCAGGGATTTCGGAGCGGGCCGACCATAATAATCCAGCGCATTCAGCGCATCCAGCAACGCCGGATGCACCTCCCCGCGGGAGGCGATAAAGCCGTCGCGGTCCATTTCCAGGCCGATGTCCCGGCAATACCGGTTGATGACATAGTTCACCGGCGAGATGTCGAAGGCGATGCGCCGGTCGCCGGAACAGTAGGAAATATTGGAAAAGCCGCCGATGTTGAGGCAGTAATCGAAGTCCCCGAAAAGGAGATTGTCGCCGATGGGAACGAGAGGAGCGCCCTGCCCGCCCAGCATGATGTCCAGCCGACGGAAATCCGACACGGTGGGAATGCCCGTCTCAGCCGCGATGGCCGCACCGTCGCCGATCTGAAACATAATCCCCTCCGCCGGCTGGTGGAAAACGGTGCTGCCGTGGGAGGCAATCAGCTGCGGATGCAGCCTTGTATCGGCCAGAAAATCCTTCACCCGTCGCCCCAGAAAACGACCGTAGGCGCTGTGGAAAGCCACAAATTCCCGGGCCGACATCCCCTGCACGTCACTCACCAGCGTCTTCCGAAGGTCCGGTGGATAGTCGTAGGAACGCGCGGCGTCCATGCGGAAGGTCCATCGGCCTTCCCTCCGGTCAAAGGTGGCGCAGCAAACGTCCAGGGCATCGGCCGATGTCCCCGACATCAGGCCAACGCATTGCAGCGGAAGTGTGAAATTCATGGTCGGCAATCTTTCCGGCGAAGTTAGCAATTATTTCCCCTCCGCGTGCGCAGAAGATATGAACACTCCCCTGTTGATAAGATTAATTGCTTATCCCGTAGGGATTGGCTAATTTTGTAGCCTTGAAAGCGTGAAAATCAATCATAATTCAAGCTATATGCTCAAAAAACTCCTCTACACTGCACCTGTTGCAGAACCCCTCGTAGTACAAGCCGAGGGTTTCCTTTGCGAAAGCAACCTGGGCCAGCAAGGCACCACGGGCCCGGACTGGACGGATCCCTCCTCCGGTCTTATCAATGATTATGGTCTCCTTTAAAACCCTGCAGCCATGAAAAAGTTTTTTATCCTCTTTGTCACGGCCCTCGCAGGGCTCACCGTCCTCTCCTGCAACAAGGAAGCGAACATCAATGACGCGGCACCCGAAGCGCCCGCTATCCACTTCACCGTCCTGGCCGAAGGCACCAAAACCGTCGTGGACGCTGGCGAAGAGTGGGTCAACTGGGAAGCAACGGATGCATTAAGCATTTACGAAACCATTAACTACACGGAATCGGAAACCGCCAAAAAGCAGGTTCATACAGGCACCGCAGCAGTCTCCGAACTCAGTAACGGTAATAAAACGGCTTCTTTCGAGGCCACGCTCCCTGCGTGGGATGCCCCTGCCGGCGCCACGGTCAATGGTGCCAGCTATGTGGCAGTCAATCCTAGCGGCACCCTCTCTCAAGGCGGAAGCGGCGACAACAAGTTCTGGAGAATGCAGATGCCTTCAACCCAGACTCCCGTCATCGGCTCCTTCGACCCTGCAGCTGACCTTCTCCTGTCGGCCCCGGTCAATCAAGCCGCCCGCGTTGCCACCGGCGACAAAATGAGCTTCCGCTTCCACCGTCTGGGTACCGCCGTCAAGATGACGCTGAAAGGCCTCCCCGTGGGAGAAAAACTCCAGAGCATTACACTCACCGCCCCCGTCAACATCGCCGGCTATGTGAAAGTTGACCTGACAAATGGCGGTTATGTGAACGATGACGCCAAACCCTATGCCTCACAGTCAAAGGTCTTAACCCTTGACATCGACAACTGGGAAGTGACGGACAGCAATAACGACGGCGAAGGTGACGACATCGAGGTTTGGTTCCGAGTGACCGCCGACAGCTGGTCCGGAACACTGAAAATTTCGGCCGAAACCGACCAGGCCTCTTATTACAGGGACGGGACCAACGGCTCATCGGCCATTTCCCTCTCGACGCCCATGGTCTTTGCCGACGGTGGGCGCACCCGCTTCCCCTTAAGCCTGGGAACCACGGGGGCAAACGCCGCCGTCCGCGTGGCAAAGGATCCTTCCAAGATTCTGGCAGAGGGCAACTACCTGATTTTGGCCAAAGTGGATGGCGCAGCCAGCGCCAGTTATTACGCCCTGAAGGCCGAAACCGTGAGCAGTGACACCCGTATGGCTTCAGTCGATTATACCGGTGATCTGGACGCTTACTCCGGAGATGCCGATATGATTTGGAGCCTCACCAAATCCGGCAGTTCCTATATCATTGCCAATAACGGCAATTATCTGGGATACAAGGGGAACGACAACAAGGCTTTCTGGGAAGCCCCCGGCAGTGAGTGGAGTGAGACGAACTATTTGATGAATATCAACTGGGACGCCACCAATAACTGCTACCATGTTGTCTGCAAAAATTTCAGCGGACGGACATTGAGCAGACTTGAAAGCAGTGATTGGTTTGCATTCTACACCTCCGACCAGCAAAAGAATCTGATTTTCGTTCCCGCCACGGTGGACAACCGCACGGCTGTTACATTATCCTTCACCGAGAGTGAAATAAACCTTACCACGGCGAATGCCAGCTCCTTCACCGGCCAGGTGGCATCGGCCGACCCCAATGTCGCTGCCATCACCGGCGCCATCACCTACGCAATCACGGGCGATGCCATCGGAACAGTTAACGAAAATACCGGCGCAGTCACGCTGAACGGCACCCTCGGCACCGCCACAGTTACCGCATCCTTCGCTGGCGATACGAATTATCGGCCGGCCACTGCCGGCTATACGATTAACGTAACCAACGGGAACATAGATTACGCCTCGCTCCAGACCAGCAATGTGACGCTGTCAACAACTGATGGCACCAACGCATCCACCGCAACTGTAAACGGATATGACGCGTTGAAGGCTGGCAAATCAGCGGAGACTGGTGCTGTCGTCATAAACGTCCCTGCCGGGACCACCAACCTGCACCTACATGCTGCTGGATGGAAGGGAGATAACGTCACATTGGGCATTACCGCCGCTGCAGGCATCTCGGCCGATCCTGCCTCACTTGTTCTTACTTCCAATGACGGGGTCAGCAACAATTCTCCCTTCACTCTTTCCAGCGGCAGCGATGTGGCCGATTACTACTTCAATGTTGCCCTCACCGGCATCACCGCCGACACGCCCATCACCTTCGCAGCCACCAGCGGCAACCGTTTCGTCATCTGGGGCGTGAACGCCGTGGCCGATACGCGGGCTGATGCAGAAATCAGTTGGAGCGCCTCCGCGAAGACCGTAACCTATAGCACGGGGAACACCAACGACTTCTCTCCGTATTCCTTCAACAACCCCAACAACGTAGAGGTCACCTATGCGTCCACCGATGAGACCATCGCCTCTATCGACGCTACCACGGGCGCGATTACCATGACCGCCCTCAGCGGCAACTCCGTGAAGGAAGGCAGCACGACGATTAAAGCCATTTTTGCTGGAAGTACGGATTACAAGCCGGCCACCGCCAGCTACACGCTGACGGTTGTTGACGGCCGTGACGCCGTGGCCACCCCGACCTTCGATCCCGCAGCAGGCGCCGTCGCTGCCAATTCCGTGGTGAACTTCGTGTGCTCCATCAGTGAAGTGACTTTCCACTATACGGAAAATGGTTCCAACCCCACTCTGGAATCCCCTACGGGCACATCGGTTACCATCGACGCCACCAAGACAGTGAAGGTTCTAGCTGAAAAAACCGGCTACAAGCCCAGCTCGGTAGCATCGGCCACTTATTCCATCGCAGGCACCCACGATTTTGAAAGCATCGCGGAACTCAATGCTTTGGCGACGAGCACCTCTGCCACAAAATCCGGCTATCTCACGAATGCCGTCGTATCCTTTGTTCCGGCCACTAATACGGCCATCGTCAAGGATGCCACCGGCTCCGTGATGTTTTATAAAAAGGATCATGGCCTGAAGCAGGGCCAGACCTTCTCCGGGGAGATTGCCGTCTCCGTCATCCTGTACAACAGTTTGTATTCCGAGGTTACAGACTGGGGCACCGCTTCCTTCACCGGATCGGAAACTGCGGTAGCTCCCGAGAGTATTGCCATGTCCGCGCTCATCGGCCATTATAACGACTATCAGAACGCCTATGTGCAGGTAGCCGGGCTTACGGTGACCGCCATTGATGGCACCAGCAACAAGAATGTCCATGTTACCGACGGAACCAATAGCTATGTAGTGTTCTATAACCCTGGCAGCCCCACTTGCGCGGTAGGAGACGTCATTACAGCCATCGGCACTATCACCAAGTATGGCGATACTGAAGAATTGAAGGTCTGGAAAGCGGCCGATTTGATTGTTACGGCTTCTGCTCCTAAGTCCATCACGTTCTCACAACCCTCAGGTGCTGCCGGAACTGCCGGGTGCTCGTTCACCGTATCCGTGGGAGGTTCTCCCATCACCAGCGGTGATACCGTGGCCGACGGGACCACCGTTACCCTGACGGCAACGGCCGGGACCGACTACCAGTTCTCCAGTTGGACTGTCACCGGCGCCACCGTTGCGAATGCCACTGCCAGCACAACCACCTTTGAAATGGGCACCACTGCCGTGACCGTCAGCGCAACATTCAGTTCAACCGGCGGCGGCGGTGGCGGCAGCTATACCATTACCTTCAGCAAGGGAAGTGGGGACGGAACGAGCGCCAGCACCTCTACATCATGCAGTTCTATTGTTTCTGCTGGCTCAGCCAACCTGTCCGGTAATCTGGCTACTGCCACAAAGGTGTATTACGGTGGTAGCGGTGGACTGAAACTCGGAACTTCATCTGCAGCTGGCGTCGTCAAGATGAATCTGGCGTCTTCAGTCACACCAACTTCTATTGTTGTCAGTGCCAAGCTTTATAATTCCGGTAAGTCAGCAACGTTGAAGGTTAATGGCAGCGCCACTCAATCTGTGACGGCTGATTACTCGAATCTTACCTTCAATATTACTTCTGCAACTACATATCTCCAACTAGAGAGTTCGAAGTACATGTGGGTAGAATCAATCACGGTTAATTATTAATCATATCTCTCTTCGCAGCAGCCCCGGGAAAGACCCGGGGCTGCTTGTTTTTGATGGGGTTTCCGTGGCGGATAGTGAGCTGATTCACAACGGGTTCGCACAGGAGACGGGTATCATTTATCACCCCGTCCGATGTGCGAACCTACTCATTATCAGTATACTAATCGCCACGACCCCGGTGAGCGAAGCCAGCTGCCGGCGGGAAGGGACAGGTGTCCGGGGGTGTGTCCACCCTCGGACACATA
>JAGAAY010000058.1 GCA_017615065.1 Bacteroidales bacterium
GCAAAATCAGCGTAGCGGTAACCTCGGCGCTTATTGACGACCTCCACAAACTGGGGCTTGACAGCTACGAAGTGGTTCGCAAGTAGGCTCGGCGTCATTTTAGGGCCGTTTTTGACGCCGAAGTGCCGTTTTTCCGGGTTGGGCATCAATTTGGGGCCATTTTTGACGCCGAAGTGCCGAATTTCCGGGTTGGGCGTCATTTTAGGGCCATTTTTGACGCCGAGGGGGTGAATAAACAAGGACGGGCCTTGAACAAAGGCTCGTCCTTGTTATTTGTGATGCGGAGAAGCTTACTTCGTGAGCTTGAAGCCGATCTTGTAGCTGTCGAAGCCGTCGGCAAGCTTGGTGATGGTGGAAAGGGAGCCTTCGCTCTGGCCGATCCTGGTTGCAACCTTCTTGAGGAAGGCGGCGGTGCGGTTGGCGGGGAAGAGAACCTTTGCGCCGGAAGCGGTGGCCTCCAGATTACCTGTGAGGGTGAAGAACTGCATGTTCTTGCCGAAGGTGAGGGTGATGGTTTCCTCGTTATTGCCGATCTTGTAGGTGCCGGGCAGGGGAATTCCCGCTACTGTCCAGATGAATGTTTCCGTTTCACGGTCGAAGGATACGCTCATTGAGCCGGGCTGGATGCCGATCTTTGCGAGATTGGCGTCTACCTTTCCTTCAATTGTGGTAGCTACTGCGGAACCTGCGAGGTTGTTGATCATGGTTCCGTTGGTCTGGGAGATTGAAACTGCAGAACCAGCATAGCTGTATGTACCGTTCAGGGTTGTGGGAGCGGTATACACAACGGAGCCGCCTGTAAGGGACGACAGGAAATCGCTGATGGTGGAGCCGCCAAGGAGCGAACCCAGTGTGGTCTGGGCACTTGCCTGCACCGAAATAGCTGCGGCGAGGGCTACGATTGTAAGGATTCTTTTCATATCAGTTTGAAATATTATTTTCTTTCAGCCCGTAAATATACAAATTTTTAATTACAAGTGCCAAAAAATGTTCATTCAGCGGCATCCGGCCAGCCCTGCGCCCGAACCGGCATCTCAAGCCCTTCAGGCGTAACCAGCGACACGCCCGCCTCCGGAAGAGCGAGATGGCCGATGATATCGAAGGTCTGGAAATCGTGGCGGAACTTCTCCATTTTCATGATGGGCACCACCAGCAGCAGCCTGCAGTCGTCTCCGCCGTTCATCGCCGCCGAGACCGGGTCGATGTCCAGTTCCTTCCCAAGCTGGAAGCTGTTGCCCTCGAACGGAATCTTATCGGCATAAACCTTGGCGCCGAGGCCCGTGTCGCGGGAGATCCGCTTAAGCGCATCGGCAAGCCCCCTGGTGATAAACTGCGCGCGCAAAGGGTAAATTTCGGCATCTTCCAGCCTTGACACCACCGAGGAATCCAGCTCCGGGCGCAGATAATCGCCGATTATCATCTTATAGGCCGACATGTCCGGCTGCCCGTTTCCGGCGGCGAACTGCTCCGCCCCCTTCTCCAGCATCCGGAGTCCCAGATATGCCGCTCCGAGAGGCCCCGAGACGCAAATCAGGTCCTTGCTCTTGGGCTCCGGCATACGGGCCGATGTTATCATCGACCTTTCTCCAAGTGCCGATACGCTCACGTACAGGCCATTGTTCGACGGCTGCAGATCCAGCTTCACCGCTTCGTAGCCATGCTCTTTGGCGGCCACCGCGGCGCCGGTCCAAATGTCGCGGACCTGAGGGAAATCCAGTTTTGCCGATATCCCCAGCACGATGCTCAGCACGCGCGGATGCGCCATAGCCGCATACAGCCCGCCCGTTGCCTCAACCACGCACTTGTATCCAAGGTGCTTCAGCGGAAAATAAACCAGATTGAAGTCTATCCCCTCCAGAAACATTCTCTGGGCCGATACCTCCACGCCGCCTTTCGGGCTGCGGTATTCCAGGCTTTCCTTCCTGGAATATGCCGACAGCCCGTAAAGCTCGTCTATCGCCGCAATTACGCCGATATCGGAAAAACTACTCATAATACTCTATGTAACGCTCCTGCACCACACCGGTTTCCACAACCTTGCGGGACGTCCAGTTGTTGTACTTGTCCACATTGAGCACCTCGTAGTGCCATGATTCCGACATATACCTGCCGCCGCCGCTGGTGATCCAATGCTCTGAGCTTGCCTTGTTGCCGTCCTTGAAGGTCTGGAGATACTCGCCGCGGCCCGACGCCTTGTTATATGTCAGGCGCACCATATTGCCCTCATAGTCGTAGGCATAATTGAAGGACTCGTATGTCCAGTTGTGTGTGAATGATTCCACATACTTGGAAATAAGGAATCCCTGGTTGTCGTAGGTTTCCTTTACATTCTCCCTCCTTGCTCCGGAGTTGGTGTAGCTGAACACCATCGTTCCGGGAGAATAGGAGAATTTTCCGGTGTTTTCAAAGCCGTCGCGGGTGAACGATTTGGTTACGCCGTCGTAATTCCTCATGAAGCGGACGGGGCCCTTGAGGTCATAAACGGCCTTGCTGCCCTTAGGCCACATCTTCTTGGGGTTCTTTCCTGTCCAGAAGTGGATCTCGCTTACGCAGAAGTCGTCATAGCGGTTTCCGCGGCGAACTCCGTTGATACCGTATGAGCCGAAGTTCACCTGCACCTGATACGAACCGTCGGAGCATGCGCCCAGTTTCTTGTTCACAACGAACGTGAAAGGACGGAACTCGTTGGTGATGGGGTATTCGCCCAGGACACTGCCGTTGGATCGGTCGATGAGCGTAATACCACCGGCCGCGGCGTTCTGGTTGAACAATTCCAGGGTTTGTGTGAAACCGTTCCAAATCAATACCGAGCCGATTTCGGGCGATTCAAGGGTAAAGACCAGGCCTTCAAGGATATTTCCCGTGTAATGACCTTCCTGAGCCGCCTTGCGGAGGTTCACCGACCAGCAGGTGTTCAGGTTGTTGTCCAGAAGATTCTGGGCACCATAATCGTAACGGCCGAAAACCGCGAGCGTGGGGATGCTGCGCACATTGGTAACGCGAATCTCCTTTCCGCTGTCTTCCTTTGCGGGTTTTTTATCTCCGCCGCCCTTTCCGAGGAAAGAGAAAATAAGCACTGCAGCAAGCGCCAGCACGACCACCGACGACACTGCAACTATGATCAATGCGGTTGATTTCTTCATGGCGATGCGGGATTAATAGATTTCGCTTCTGGGAACCACCGGACGCACCGTATAACCATAGAAACGGCCGTGCCAGTATGTTGCACCCACTTCATTGATGTCGAAGAACATGCGGTATGCGCAGTTGGGCGCTTCCGCCTTCAGGGTTGAAGACCAGTAGAAGCCTTTTGTACCGAAATCCCTGAGCTCCGCGCTCTTGTACAGGCCGCAGGCGGGGAAGAAGATGCTGTTGCCGTTGGGGCCCGTGAACTGCATTCCATCGTGTCCGTCACGTGTTACCCACGTGTGCGTGCACCTGGTTGCCAGCTCCTCGATCTCCGGCTGTGTGGGAATGCGCCAGGGCTGGCCCCAGTTCACCGAAGCGGCATCGTCCTGGAATTCAAGGACAAGGCGGCCATCGGGCTCAAAGTCCCATGAATAACCCATCTGGCCGTGCGGGACATACTTGTAGAAGAAGTCCTGCTTGCCGTGAACGTAATTGCTGTGGCTGTATGTACCCTTGGGTGCGGTTTCTCCCCAGGCGTAATAATTACCTGTTTCAGTTGGTGTGTTTGCGCCTATGTTGCATGTGGCCCACATTACGGAAAGGCCAAGGTCGACATACTCGTGGCCGTTAAGCAGAAGAACCTCGGGTTCCTTGTTCTTTCCGGGCTTTCCGTCACCGCCTTTGCGTCCGACAAAAAGGAAAATTGCCACACCGGCGACGATTACCGCCACGACGGCGGATACTATCGCAATGATAGAAAATGATTTGTTGTTCATAGGTTTTAGTGAAAAAGCCGCAGGCTTTGGCGGCCTGCGGCTTGTGGTTACTGTATATCCCCTAGTTACGGAGCTGGAACATCACAGGGCAGACGAAGTTAACCTTCTGGGGACGTCCCCTCTGCTTACCCGGAGTCCACTTGGGGCAGCTCTTGATAACGCGCACGGCTTCTGCGTCAAGTTCAGGGTCCACGGAACGCTGGACTTTCACCTTGGTTACGCTGCCGTCGGTGGCGATGGTGAAGGAAATGATTACCTTACCGGAGATGCCGTTTTCCTTTGCGATCTCGGGATAACGGAGGTTTTCCGCAACCCATGCAAGGAAAACTTCAGGACCGCCACCGTTGAAGGTGGGCTGCTCTTCGATGAGCTGGAAAGGAATTTCCTCTTCTTCCACTTCCTCTTCCACAACTTCCTCTTCCTTGTATTCCGCAATTTCGTATGCGGTGTCGTCGTCTTCCAGGTTCAGGAACATATCGTCGTCGATCTGGATGTTGTCGTCAACGATATCGATCTGGTCCGACAGGACGGGGATTGCGGGAGCCTCGGGCGGCGGCGGAGGGGTTTCCTGCTGGATTGCAACCATTTCTTCTTCGATATTCACCTGAGTGGTATCTTCGAGAACGGCTACCTGCTTGTCGCGGGAGGAGAATTCAAAGCCTCCGTACACGACGCCGAGTGCGACCACCAGGCCGATCTCGGTGAAAAGGAGCTTCTTGTTTTCAAGGCTCGCTTTCGGGCTTTTCTTTACTTCCATGATACAGTCGTTTTAATTGTTTTCTGATGCAAAGTTCGCCATTATTATACACACGCGCAACTTTTTTCGCGAAAACAATCTCGCAAAGCCCCAAATTATAGTATTGATTATCTGCCGATTATCCCAGAACCTCCAGGAAAAATCTCGCATCGGTCTCTCCGGAAGCCTTTATCCGCTCCTTAAGGCGGTAAAGGCGGTTGTAAACCTGCGCTTTCTCCCTGCCGAGGAGAGTAGATACGGTTGTTGACGAAAAGCCGGATGCCGTGAAGAGGTACAGCAGATAGTCTTCCTCTTTCAAAGAAGGGAACGCCGCCCGGAACCTCACCATCACATTGTCGTATCGGCGGTTCAGTTTATCCTCCAACTTCTTCTGCTCCGCGGGATCGCTGCGGAGGCCTTCTACCATGGAGCGCACCTCCCACAGAATCCTGGGCTGAAGGTTGGATGTCCCTTCATATATATAATACTGTTCGCACAGGCGGTCCAGCATATCGGCCCCGGAATCCGTGGCGTCCTCCATCTGGCGCAGTCGCGACTGAAGGTCTTCCGCTATCGACATTGTGCGTTCCGCCTCCTCGCGTTCCGTCATAAGCTGCTTTTCCGCCTGAATCCTGCGCGCGCGGAAATACAGCACAAGCGTCGCAAACACGGCCACAAGCAGCAGAATCGTCATTTCCGCCCTCTGCCTGGAACGCTGAATCTCCAGGGCCACGCTCTGGGCCCTCTTCAGCGATACCAGCCCCAACTTGTGGTTCCCCGCGGCCGTCTGCGCCGTTCCCATAAGCTCCCAGGCCTTCATCCGGTCCACTCCGCGGCCATGCGACTCGAACCACAGGCACGCGCGCGAAAGGGCCGACATCGACTCGTCGTCCAGGAAAAAGAAACTGCGATAGAACGTATAAGCCTTCAAATAGTCGTATTCCGCCTGGCCGCGCTCGCTCAGATCGGCCCGGCTCACGCTGTCAAGTTGGATATATGCCCCGGAAGGATCGTCCTCCACCATCGACTCTATACGGCCCAGCTGCTTCCTTTCTCCGCTGCAGGAGAAAAGAAGCAAAGCCGAAAGCCATATTAATGCAAGCCGGTTCAGAGGTTTCTGAGAAGGTTGGTAAGGGATACTTTCTTGTCGATGAGGTTGCGCAGATCCTCGATCTTCACGCGCTCCTGGGTCATGGAATCGCGGTCGCGCAGGGTCACGGTGCCGTCGGCAAGGCTGTCGTGGTCTACCGTTACGCAGAAAGGAGTGCCGATGGCGTCCTGACGGCGGTAACGCTTGCCGATGGAGTCCTTCTCGTCGTACTGGTACGAGAAATCGTACTTAAGTTCGTCCACAACCTTCTGTGCAAGCTCGGGCAGGCCGTCCTTCTTCACCAGAGGCATAACAGCCACTTTGATGGGTGCCAGCGGGGCGGGAATCTTCATCACAACACGCTCCTCGCCATTCTCCAGCTTCTCCACGGTATATGCGTGGCTCAGCACGGCAAGGCACATACGGTCCACGCCGATGGAAGTCTCGATAACGTACGGAGTGTAGGACACATTCTCCTCGGGATCGAAGTATTCTATCTTCTTGCCGGAGAACTTCTGATGGTTGCCCAGGTCGAAGTTGGTGCGGCTGTGGATACCCTCAAGCTCCTTGAAACCGAAGGGGAAGTTGAACTCGATGTCGGTGGCGGCATTTGCGTAGTGGGCAAGCTTCTCGTGATCGTGGAAGCGGTAATTCTCCGCACCCATGCCGATGTTGACGTGCCACTTCATACGGGCTTCCTTCCACTTGGCGAACCAGTCAAGCTCGGTGCCGGGCTTGATGAAGAACTGCATCTCCATCTGCTCGAA
>JAGAAY010000059.1 GCA_017615065.1 Bacteroidales bacterium
AACCTTGCCCTCCACAAGGGCGCCCTGGGCGACGATGTACTTGGCGATGTTCAGCACGAAGGCTTTCATGAACACGACATATTCCTCCTTGCCTTCCTTGGCGTGCTTGACCACCTCGCGCATGTCATTCGTGCCGAAGTAGGCCACCGCACCGCCCCGGCCGATGAGTTTCTTCTTGATCTCCTCCTTGGTATATTTCCCGCTGAAGCACATGTCGATGAGCGGATACGGAGGGCAGCAGCCTGCCCGTTCAGGGGTGATGGGGCCGTCGCCGCCCAGGCCGTGGGACGTGTCGATCACCCGTCCGCCGCGGTGCGTGGAGATGGTGACGCCGCCGCCCATGTGGCAGATGATGGCGGTGGTATCCTCCGCCTTGCGGCCGGATTCCCGCAGGTACCGGCGCATGATGGCGCGGGTGTTGAGGGCGTGGAACAGGGTTCGGCGCGGGAACTCCGGAATGCCGCCCACGTGGCATTCGGGCAGCATTTCATCAGCCATCGGCGGGTCCGCCACATAGGCGACGCAGGGGCCGAAGGCCGGTTTCAGGCCTTCCTTCTCCCGAAGCTTGTTGATGTTATGGGCGATATTGTCGCCGATCAGGGCGCTCAGGTTGCAGGCATGGTTACCTTCCCGGCTCGTGGACAGAACCTCCCGCATGTCGGCATTCACGTTGTAGACGCCGGTGATGCACGGGGTGAACAGGCCGCCCCGGCACATGACGATGTCGATGTCTTCCAGGTGGATGCCCTGCTGCCCGAGGGCACTGATGATGGCGTCCGTACGCATCTGGTCCTGGTCCATCACATCGGCGAAGTGGGCCAGCTCGGCGACGGAGTGCTCGAGCTTCTGCTCCAGGATGCAGGCGCCGTCCTTCCAGACGGCGAACTTCGTGGTGATGGAACCTGTGTTGACAACGAGGATGGTTCCCCGTTGCTCTTTCTTGTCAGAGGCTATCATAGTTCTAGTGCGAGGTGTTATCGTGTGGTTAGCAAATATCCTCAATATGTCCATCTAAGGTAGTGAAAAAATCAAGAATGAAAAACAATTTCGGGAAAAATTTGTTATATTTACCTGCTAAATCACACGAAAATGGAGCCAAATCACGCGAAAATGGATAGAATCGTCACTTTTGGGGAAATCCTCCAGCGGTGGTCTCCGCCAGGTGCGCAGCGGATCGGACAGGGGAATCTCTGGGAAGGCCAGGTCGGCGGCTCGGAGGCCAACGTGGCCGTCTCCCTCGCCATCCTCGGCAATGACGTGGAATACGTCTCGCGCATCCCGAAGAACATCGTCGGCGACAACTGCCTCCGCACGCTCAAATACTACGGAATCGACGTCTCCGACGTAGTCCGCGGCGGCGAGCGCCTGGGCACCTACTATTTCGAGAAAGCGGCGGACCTGCGCCGCTCACTGGTCGTGTATGACCGGCAAGGCTCCTCCTTCTGGTCCTGCGCCCCGGGCATGTTCCCGTGGAAGGATATTTTCAGCCGCTCCGGCCTCTTCCACTGCTCCGGCATCACCTGCGCCGTGTCCCAATCGGCCGCCGACGCCACCTTCGAGGCGGTACGCACCGCGCAGGACATGGGCCTCCGCATCACCTGCGACATCAACTACCGCCGCAACCTCTGGAAATACGAAGGCGCCGACGCGCACGCTACGCTCAACGCCCTCATGCAATACAGCGACTATATCTTCGGCGACCAGGACGAATGGGCCGTCGCCACCGGCGTCCCCAAGATTTCCGAAGAGGAGATGATGGCCGACACGGAGCTGGACATGGAAGCCTACGGCCGCTATTTCGATGAAATGCACCGCCATTTCCCCCACTGCAGCGAAATGATGCTCGGCCTGCGCAACCAGCTCGCCACCAGCCACCACACCCTCACGGCCCTCCTGTGGTACAAAGGCACCATCTACAAGACGAAGATTTTCGACATCACCCACATCGTCGACTCCGTGGGCGTGGGCGACGCCTTCGTCTCCGCCTACATCCACGCCTCCCGCAAATGGCCCGGCGACCCCCAGCGCTGCCTGGACTTCTGCACCACCGCCGCCATGCTCAAGAACTCCATCGTCGGCGACTACAACCTCGTCACCGAAGAAGAAATCCTCGAGCAGATGCCGTAGAGGGGGCTCCTCATGGCGCAGGTCATCTTACATTTGGCTTCCTACACGAGACTTTGCACGAGAGCCAAATAATACGTATCTTTGCAGTCCACAACCTTGTTACGGATTGTGGACCACTGCCCTGGTGGTGAAATGGTAGACACGAGGGACTTATGCGAGCTCTTTGAAATAATTATTTGTAA
This sequence comes from Bacteroidales bacterium, assembly GCA_017615065.1. Taxonomy (GTDB): domain Bacteria; phylum Bacteroidota; class Bacteroidia; order Bacteroidales; family UBA932; genus Cryptobacteroides. The sequence goes on from JAGAAY010000059.1 coordinate 2,310, forward strand.
GAGACGAATCAAAAGCTTAACTTCGTCTCTGCCATGAGGAAACACTACACTACGGAAGATGTGAAGAGAGCGGTAGCCAGGACAAGGATGGAACGTCGGACTTGGATTCAATCCGAAACCGGCCATCAGTGATGATGATATCTTCATTGAGAATTCTGATTATCGTTGTTCTTGGCGTTTAAGAGAGCGCTATAAAAAGAAAACGGGAATCTGTCACTGTGAGCAATGTGGTCTTTCTGAATGGCAAGGGCAATCGATGTCGTTGGAAATACACCATATCAACGGGAACAATCTTGACAATAGATTAGAGAACCTAAAACTACTCTGTCCGAATTGTCACGCCCTTACGAATAATTATCGAGGAAGAGCACAGTTGAGTGCACTCTCCGAAAGGAAGGATGTAGAATGTCGTAAATTCAAGGAAACCTTAACAGGTCGCGCTGAAGGCAATCTTGAGCCAAGCCTCCCGATGGAGGAAGGTGCAGAGACTAGACACGACACACCTAAGGGACTCGATCCTATGGTGAAGGAATAGTCCAGACCCCAAACAGGAACGGCCCTGCCGTCCTGGTGGCGAAAGCCATAGTGGCACGAAAATCCCTTGGCCCGAAACGGCCGTGCGGGTTCGATTCCCGCCCGGGGCACCTTAAAAAGAGCTAACTGTCTGACTTTCAGCGGTTAGCTCTTTTTGCGTCTCAATTATTGCCGACTTTTTGCCGACTTATGTGCGTTTTTGGCGACTAAGTCAATCGGAATAGGTTAAGGAGTATTTACATAAAGGATAACCCAAGTGGGAAAAAGTCTCATGCTTATCAAGGTTAATATATTTATCAATACCTTTCATTCTGTTGAGGATCCCAGAATCAATAACAATGATTTGACAAGCATCAATTCTGCTTATTACTCTGATTATCATCGATTTACTTACGCATCAACATGTCCTCTCGTTAAAAACTCGTTAAAAACTCGTTAAAAACCCTCTTTATTCGCCATCGTTTTTAACAAGATACACCGTGGCAGAAGAAGCTCCTTCTTTGATTATTCTATTAGAATCGATGAGGGCTTGTAACTGTTGCCTTACTTTATATCTTGAAATCTCTGGCCCAACACGTTTGCATATGTCGGAGATGGAGCTCTTCGGATAAGTTATTAAATCCTCAAACACTAATTCCCTAAGGCGATGAGGTTCTATAGTCTTCAAATCAGGTTTCCGTTGAAAATTAGTGTTTCTGATTATCTTAGGGTTAATATAATACTCCGTCCCCCGAGTCTTACCCTTGGTAAGGACGATTTTCTGATTCACTAATCTATCAAGCCATGCACGTGTC
>JAGAAY010000006.1 GCA_017615065.1 Bacteroidales bacterium
CGATGGCTCACAACATGAAGGCCGACCGCTCGGTGAACCTTTTCCACATTACTCCTGAAACCTTCAACAAGCACTGGAACATTTTCCTTCCCGCCTACCTGGGAACAACGGATCCAGGCGAACTGGAAGCCTATACCAGACGTCTCTTCCCCTTCTATGCCGCCAAGGTCCCGTATGTCTTTGACATGGCATACCATACCTCCCTTCCGGCCGAGGCCATGCAGAAGATTGTTCAATTGTTTCATGCGAGCTAATCACCACGAGAAAGGTGTGTTGTATTTCCCATCAAGAATCCGTCCTGATAACCGAGAGCAAGGTGAGGACCTATTTTATAAAGGAAGAACTAAAGTGATATTATGAAAGCAGACATAGTTATCTTTGGAAACATTTATACCGTAGACAAGAACCAGCCCAAGGCCCAGGCGGCAGCCATTGCCGGCGGCAAGTGGGTTTATATCATTGAATAACTCAAAACATATTCAATATGAAAAGAGTATTGATTATTCTGAGCGCATTGCTCCTGGCGCTGTCCTGCAATAAGATGGACGGAGTAAAGACCGTGGACCTTGCCAAACTCTCGGCCGATTATAAGGCCAAGGACGGTGATATACTCACGGGCATACTGGACGGCAACTACAAGATCACCATCGCCGACGGTGCCACCGTAACGCTGAAAAATGCCGTTGTGTACGGGGTCGATGAGCGGGACTGTAAGTGGGCCGGCATCACCCCCCTTGGAGATGCCACCCTTGTCCTGGAGGCTTCCAATATCGTGAGGGGTTTCGACGCCGGATTTCCCGGCATCCTGGTTCCCAAAGGCAAGACGCTCACCATAAAGGGGAACGGAAAACTGGATGCGAGCAGCAACGGATATGCCCCCGGAATCGGCGGTGATGACGATAACGGTGGCAATATTGTCATCCAGGGGGGCACTATCCGCGCTACAGGCGGAGATGGTGCCGCAGCCATCGGATCCATGCGTTTTAGAAGTTGTGGCGACATCACCATCAGCGGTGGCACGGTAACTGCCATTGGGGGCGATGATGGGGCCGGTATTGGAAGCGGCCTTGAAGGCTCGTGCGGAAACATCACTATCAGCGGCGGAACCGTTATAGCTGAATCGGTACTGTCTGCGGCCGGCATCGGCTGCGGCCACCTGGCGACATGCGGAAAGATCTCCATCAGCGGAGGCGACGTCACCTCGCGGGGCGGAGATGATGCCGCCGGCATCGGCAGCGGCAGCGGAGATGATGACGACGATGAAGATGAGGACGAAGACGATGCTAGCGATGATGTTACCTCCATTTGCGGAGACATTACCATCAGTGGCGGTACGGTAACGGTTCACGGCCACAGCATCATTGCCGCCGTAGCCATCGGATCGGGTTGCAACGCCCGCTGCGGCAACATCCTCATCAGCGGAGGCACGGTCACGGCCGAAGGCGGATACAAATCGGCCGGAATAGGCACCTCCGAGAGAGGAAGCGTGGGCAACATTACCATCACCAATGGCGTTTCACAGGTGACGGCCAAGAAATGGGACGAGAAGACCCCGCACAGCATTGGCGGTGGCGTGGACTATGTGAGTATCGGCACCGTAACCGTCGGCGGCAAGGAGGGCCCCATTAGCGAAAGCCCGTTTGTGTATAAGCCGTAGTTGAAAAGACAGAAATAGAAAAAAGTATATGAGTCGCAAAATTGTATCACTATTTGCAATCGTGTTCCTCCTGCTGGGAGTAGCGGGTTGCAAGAAGACCGTCAACATCGAACAGCTGGAAAAGGAGCTTGTGGGTGTGTGGTGGGATGCATATCAGTATTCTGACGTTACAGAGGATGGAGTCCCCTTCAACTATGTATTGTTGGCCATCATAGTAGATGCCGACCATACCGGTTGTATTTACTTGGGCGTGTTTGATGATGCACACAGCGCGCCTTTGACCGTCTATGGCGGCCCCGCGGATGCCGGTTTCAGATGGCGTCTTCTTGGGGATGGAAGCATTGAACTGAGCGATCCCGCTACCGGTGAGAGCACCGTGCTTACCAAGGCCGACGGCGAAAACGACGGCAGCTATGGCAACGACATGACCAACGTTTCCAACACCAATGTGACCTACACGGACGGCAACGTAACGGTGAACAACGGCACCTATTCCGGCACGCTTCAAAAGGCCGATACCGAGAAAGAGGCCGAGGTTTCTGAATGGAATCTGAATTCAGGCCTTAACCCTATGGGAGACTCCGAGAACTTATAGTATTATGAAGAAGAATTGTATTTTCTGGGCCGCACTGTCGTTAATGACAACTGCCCTTATTATGTCTTCCTGCACCAAGGAGGACAATATCCCCGAAGTTCCCGAGGGTTCTGAGACTACCACATCCGTGACCATTCCCTTTACCGTGACTGTGAGCGGAGAACCCGAAACCCGCGTCACAGTGGACAGCGACAGGAAGACCCTGCGTTTTGCCGAGGGCGACAAGCTGTACATCTTCGGTAAAACCCACCGGGGAGTGCTGGACATCCAGACGGGTGTTGGAGAAACCTCCGGAGCCACTTTCTCGGGCCAACTGACATATACTGGCAGTAAGGATGATCCTAGCAAAGACCTTGATTTTCTACACGCCACGCTGGTGAATGCACAGCAGGAGGTGTCAGTCGATCAGGATGGAATCGTGAACTTGATCCTTCCCCAGGAATACTGCACAACGGTGGAGGAGGCCTTTCAGCGGTACAGCTTGCTCACAGGATGGTCGGACACCAAAAGTAAGTCGTTCACGCTTTCGCAGGGCACGAAATTCCTGAATTTCGAGATTACTTTTGAGGATGGCACTGCTGCCGGAACCCAGATGCCTGCCGTAGTGACAACCCAAATGGATAAGGGCCCCTATTTCACCGCAAATGTTACCACCAGGGACGAAGGCGGGAAGGTGGTTGCCAGGTTCGTACTGCCCATACCGGAAACCTTCACGCTGAAAGAACGCTCGATAAAGTTTCTGGGGATAGATGTCAGTTTCGCCGAGCCTGAAGCGGAATACTGGACGCTGAACAAAGCCTCGGTGAAGCTGGGCGAAAGGGATGCCATGCCGTTCGGGACGAACGGCCAGAATCTAGGCGGAAAGGTGTATGACGTGAAGAAGACAGTCGAATTTCCCGGCCCGATGACCGAGGAGCCCATGACCGTGAAAGCCCTCACCGACGGAACGGTCAGGGTGAATTACGCCGGATATTTCCCGATTAGCATGAAATATGCTGTGAACGGCGGCGAGAAGACGCTCATCAAAGCTTCGACAGACATTCCCGTCAGCGCCGGCGACAGGGTGCAGTTCTATGGCGATGGAACCTCTACTCAGGTCTATGGCGGTGAATTATTTAAAGTGAGTATTCTGGGCAGCGGCGAAGGCTTTACGTGCAAGGCCTATGGGAACATCATGAGTCTGCTGGACGAAGAAGGCTTCGCCACCAAGACCGACCTGCCGAAATACAGTACTGTCTTCGCAAGGCTTTTCGAGGGCAACACTGCGCTCACCGACGCCAGCTACCTGCGGCTTCCCGCCACAACGCTGGCCGAGAGCTGTTACTATCGCATGTTTCTTGGCTGCACCGCGCTGACGCAAGGTCCCGAGCTGCCGGCCACCACGCTGACTGATTTGTGCTACTGCCAGATGTTCTTCGGGTGCACCGCGCTCACGACAGCCCCCGAGCTGCCTGCCACCACTCTGGCTGAATCTTGTTACGACGATATGTTCCACAAGTGCACTTCACTGACGAAAGCTCCCGACCTGCCTGCCACCACCCTGGCCACACGCTGCTACGGTGATATGTTCAGCGATTGCACGGCGCTGACGAAAGCCCCCGACCTGCCTGCCCCCACACTGATCCAAAGTTGCTACTTAAGAATGTTCAAAGGCTGCACCAGTCTTAGCTCCGTGAAGTGTCTCGCCACGTCAGGCATCAACGAGAAGGCCAGCACCGAAAACTGGCTTCAGGACGTAGCCGCCACGGGCACGGTCCACATTGCCAGCGTCTTATGGCCTGAGGGCGCGAGCGGCATCCCCAACGGATGGACAGGAAAGTACCAAGACGGTTCGATCATGTCCCAGCCCCATCCACTGGAACAAGTCACAAAAGAGGACATTGGCAGGGTGGTCGGTGCCAACGGCTACATCTACGACACGAAGGCCATCGCGTCCCATGAGGGCACCACGGCTGTGGCCATGGTAGCCTATGTGGGAACCGAGAGCAACTGCAAACATGGTCTGGCCCTTGCGCTGGAGGAAGAGGTTGGCAAAAATTGGAATGATGCACGTACTATATGCTCCGGCAAGACGGCTGTTCCTGGCGGCACATGGCGTCTGCCGTCAGAAAGAGACTGGCAGTATATAGCAGCCCCCCAATTATCATACATGAGTCCGACCGGAGGGCTCAGAAAAGCTTATGAGCCATTTGCCGAAAGAATTGGGAAAGTCACAGGTAAGAAATTGTCGGGGAGCGAATATTGGACGTCCACGGAGGCCTGGGACAATTATGTTTGGCAAATTAGCTTCAACTTGTACGCCTCTTTCCCAAGAGATGAAAAAACCGCACTTTCCGGCGTCCGCGCCTGCCTCGCTTTCTGACCTTTTTAATCGATTGATTTTCTCGGCATAATAAGCATTTTGATAGAATAAAGCAAAAATCTATGAAAGCAGACAAAGTCATCTTTGGCAACATCTACACCGTAGATAAGAAACAGCCCAAGGCCGCAGCAGCAGCCATTGCCGGCGGCAAGTTCATCTATGTCGGCGATGAAGCCGGCGTAAAGGAGTATATCGGCCCGGGCACGGAAGTGCTTCGGCAGGAGGGTGGCATCATCCTGCCAGGCTTTGGAGAAGGACACGGCCACATTGCTCCAGGAGCCACAGAGACGCTGTTTACAGTGCACCTGAACCTTTATGGAAGCCTGGAAGAGCATCTGAAAACCATAAG
>JAGAAY010000060.1 GCA_017615065.1 Bacteroidales bacterium
ATGGACAAGTACGACATCGGTTACGGCTCCGTGAACCACAACCGCAACCGCTGCCTGGACTGCGGCTACGAAGACGCGCAGAAGGATCTCCGCGAGTGCCCCCACTGCCACGGTCACCACATCGACACCCTGCAGCGCATCACCGGCTACCTGGTTGGCACCACCAACCGCTGGAACTCCGGCAAACTCGCAGAACTTCACGACCGCGTAGTTCATGAGTAAAATAAGGGTACTCGATATCCTGCATCAGACAATGGCCGACGGACCCGGTTTCCGTACGGCCATTTACTGTGCCGGATGCCGCCACGCCTGCAAAGGCTGCCACAATCCCCAGAGCTGGGACTTTGGCGCCGGCCGATGGATGAGCGTTGACGAACTGCTGGAGATTATAAAGGCCGATTCTATGTCCAACGTCTCGTTCTCCGGCGGCGACCCCATGTACCAGGCGCCGGCCTTCACCGAACTTGCCCGCCGCATCAAGGAGGAAACCGGAAAAACCATCTGGTGCTGGACGGGCTTCACGCACGAAGAGGTGCTGGCCGACCCTGTGATGGCGGCGATGCTGCCCTGGCTGGACGTCCTCGTGGACGGCCCCTTCATCCTTGAGCGCCGCGACCCGGAACTTCTTTTCCGCGGCAGCGACAACCAGCGCATCATCTACCTGCACGGCGAACCGCCGGAGGACCGTATCCCCGGCACCGTGGAGCTGGTGAAACCGCGCTAATCTACCCAGGAGAGTGTTCGGGACAGGTCCGGATGCACCGTGATGTGTATGCGGAGCGTTTCTTCCGGAAGGAGCGGCTCTATGTTCTCCGGCCATTCCATGATGCACAGGGCCCCGGAATCCAGATAATCATACAAGCCGATGTCGAGCGCCTCTTCCGGGCGCTCGATTCTGTAGAAGTCGAAATGGTACATCGGGGCTCCCGAAGCCGTGCGGTACTCGTTCACTATGGCGAAGGTTGGTGAACTCACGGCGTCTTCCACTACGCCAAGCTGTTTGCACACCGCAGTAGTGAATGTTGTCTTGCCGGCCCCCATGGTCCCGTACAGCGCAATGAGCCGGGCGTCTCCTATCTCATCAAGGAACGCAGCCGCCGCTGTATCCAACTCCTGAAGGCCGTTTATGTGAATTTCGTGCTTCATATTTTTCTTTACAAAGTTAAAGATTTTTTAACATTATTAAGAAAACATCGGGAAAAGACATAAAAAACGTAAATAATTGCACCCCGGTGGCGCAGGACGCATACAAAGAGGCGTTGTTTTTCATACATTTCGGCAAAAAGATACGCCTATGAAACGCCTGATTCCACTCCTTTTTCTGCTCCTTTTCCCTTCTTGCCGTCATGCTCTGCTCCCGTATGAAGGGCGCCGCGACAACTGGGATCCCCACTCCGGACATTCATATCAGCGCAATCCGCCCGCACCCCCGGCCGACAGCATCCTGCTCACCGGCATAGGGTATCCGGACGGATATGACTGGGTGCGCGACACCGCTCACAGCACCGTAAAAGCCAATATCCTGCTGCTTCAGGGCAACAAGGAGCTACTCCGGAGCGTTCCGGCCGGCGGGGACGAACCCTGGCCCGCCGATCCGGACTGCCACCGCATATGGAATGGTCACCTTTATACTTTCGCGACGCTGGACGGATGCACCGTGATTGGCCGCGACGGAGAAGAAGTGCTGCGCTACAGCGCGGCCGAAAGCATCCGCGGATTCGCGGTTGAAGACGGCCACATCCTCACGCTGGGCCAGAATGCAAGCGGACACGGGCTGTCCTTCCGAAGGGACGGGCGGGTCCTGTTCCTGTCGGACGACGGTACGGTGTGCGGCTCGCTTGACCGCGGACTGCCGCGGAGCGGGGCCCTTTACAGCGACAACGGCCACTGGCATTTCTCGTTCCGGGAGGGCGGCCGGATCCATCTTGTGGAGGACAATATGGAGAGGGCGCTGCCGGAGGGGAACCATCTGGACGCAAGGGTACATCACGGGCTGCTCATGCTGGTATCGGCAAAAACAAGCAGCTACAGAACCGAGCTTACGATGACGGCAGGCTCTCACAGCTTCTCGCTCGGCCCGGTTTTCCACTCCGGCGTCCGGTCGGCCAGTTTCATCTTCAACGGCGGCTTGGGGCGGATTGTTGCCGATGTGGGCGGCTCGCGCTATGTATGGGATGCCGGAAGCACGAGGCTCATCGGCATATACGGGGAGCCCTATTGCGAACTGTATCCGAAGCCCGGAGGCGATGCGGCCGTGTTTATGCAAAAGGGGCGCGTTGTGCGCATCGACCCATATGGAGAGCCTCCCGGAGAATACGGCTTTGTCTCCGGAGCCTGCGCCCTATCGGCAGGAAACACATTCTTCGTGGGCCTCAGCGGGATGAACGGCAATCCGGCAATGCTCCTTCGCGACAGCTTACAGACGGTTTTTAACTTTAACGGCCCCATTACTTCGCTTTGCTTGGAATAATTTGCTATATTTGCATAAACAAACAGCAAACAGTATGAAAAAGATCTTCTGCCTCCTGGCTGCAGCCGTTCTGATCAGCAGCGCTGCATTCGCGGCTTCCGTCAAAACCGTCGAAGTCTCTACCGCCCAGGAATTCCTGGATGCCATCGCCAGCGACCGCATCATCGTCGTCAAGGAAAGTTTCGAAATCACTCCAGCCCTCCTGGATGCACGCAACAGCAAGCTGAAAGTGAGCTATGAAAGGGCAAAGACAACTTCCAAGAAGGTGTTCTTCGTGGAGGAAACCGACGGCCCGGAACTCCATATCGCCAACGTTAAGAACCTCAGCATAATTGCCGGCGAAGATGTCATAGTGCTTATGGCGTCGCCCCGTTATGCCGATGTGATTTCGTTCGACCGCTGCTCGGGAATCACCCTCAAGGGCCTTACCATCGGCCACACAGAAGAAGGCTATTGCGACAAAGGTGTCCTTGGCTTCGACAACTGCTCCCATGTCCTTGTAGACCGCGGAGACCTGTATGGCTGCGGCACTGAAGGCGTAGGCGTATACAATTGCGTGGATGTAACTTTCAAGGCCACCAAGATTCACGACTGCACGTACCACATCATGCACCTGTCGGGCAGCAATTACGTGCTCTTCGACGGCTGCCAGTTCTTCCGCAACCGCGAGTTCGAGCAGGTGAATATCTCCGGCTGCAAGAATGTGGAGTTTGACAACTGCATGTTCGCAAACAACACCGGCAACCTGTTCAACGTCTCTTGTCCCGTGACAATGAGGGACTGCGTCCTTCTTCACGACGGCATGTTCTGGGGAGATACGGAGAACATCAACTTCATCAACTGCGTCTTTGACGAGTATTTCAACCCAGAACAGGCGCTCGGTTAGGCCCTGCAGCTCGCCCGGCAAGGCCTGGCGAAAAATTTTTCAACCCCAACAGAACGGCCCACAAGGCCGTTTTTTTAATGTTTTTTAAGATTATTAAAAAAAAGATTTTTTTGTTTTTTAACTCCGGTTCCGATTTTAATGCTTTTCTTCGCCCAAAACATATTTGGCTATGCTTGTATACGTTCATGGGGCCAAAAGCATCGGAATTGATGCGGTGGCGGTAACTATCGAGGTGAACATCAACCTCGGAATCGGAATTCATCTTGTGGGACTGGCCGATGCGGCCGTGAAGGAAAGCCTTCTGAGGACTGTGACATCGCTTCAGTCGCAGGGCTTTCATATCCCCGGCAAAAAGATAGTGATAAACCTGGCGCCTGCCGATTTGCACAAGCAGGGAAGCGGCTACGACGTGCCCATCGCCATAGGGATTATCGCTGCGTCAGAGCAGAAGTATCTCCCGCTGCTGGGAGATTACCTAATAATGGGCGAATTGGGCCTGGACGCAAGCGTGCGCTATGTTCCCGGCACCCTGCCGATGGTGGAACTGGCCATGAGCATGGGGCTCAAAGGCTGTATCCTGCCGGAAATGTCGGCCCTTGAGGCGGCCGATTTCAGGGACTGCGACGTATATGCGGTAAAAACGCTGGCCGATGTCCTTCGCATTCTGGAAGACCGAGAAGATGCGTCCGATCTCCTCATCTGGAACACCGAGCTTTATGAGAGCACTTTGCGCAAGCGCAGCCGCAGCGGCGGTTCCTACATGGATTTTGCCGATATTATCGGCCAGGACGGGGCCAAGCGCGGAGTGGAGATCGCCGCCGCCGGAGGTCACAACCTTATGTTCCTGGGAGCACCCGGCGCCGGAAAGAGCTCCATGGCCAAGGCCCTGGCCGGAATACTCCCGCCGATGAGCCTGGAAGAATCCGTGGTCACTTCCAAGATTTTCTCCGTGGCGGGCCGCTCTTCCGGCGAGGCGGGGCTCATGCGGACGAGGCCCTTCCGCGCTCCGCACATATCGGCCTCCAAGGCTGCCATGCTTGGTGGCGGCAGCGGTGACAACATCCTCCCCGGGGAGGTTTCCCTGGCCACGAACGGCGTGCTCTTCCTTGACGAATTCTGTGAGGCCCCAAAATCCACGCTGGAGGCGCTCAGGGCCCCTTTGGAAGACCGCCAGGTGTGCATCGCGCGACTCAAGTCAAAGATAGTTTATCCGGCTTCGTTCATGCTGGTGGCCGCATCCAATCCCTGCCCGTGCGGTTACTTCGGTGAGGGCGACCGGTGCCGATGCACCCCCGGCCAGCGCCTCGGCTACCTTTCCAAGCTCAGCGGCCCCATAATGGACAGAATCGATCTGCAAATCTGGATCCACCCGGTGGACACCACGACGCTGGTCCGCGGCGGAAAAAGCGAGTCGTCGGCAGCCATCGCCGCAAGGGTGCTTCGTGCCCGGGAAATCCAGCGGGAGCGCTTCCGCGGCAGCGGAATCCACGTGAATGCGGAAATGAATTCCAAACAGCTGGAAGAGTTCTGCGTCCTGGACGACGAATGCAAAGACGTACTGGAAAGGCTCATTGACAAACTGGGCCTCTCCGCCCGTGCCTATACCCGTATCATCAAGATAGCCCGCACCATTGCCGATCTGCAGGCTGCCGCGGAGAGCATACGGGCTTCCACCGCCGTGTCCCCCGGCCCCATCCTCCCCGCCCACCTTGCCGAAGCCGCCTCCTACCGTTTCCTGGACCGAAGGGATGTTTTTGATTTGTAGATGTTAGAAAAATTACTATCTTTGCAATGAAATACTCAGAATTGCACAAGCTTCTTAGAGAAGCCGGCTGTTATGTTTACAGAAATGGCAAAAGACATCCCATTTGGATAAACCCCAAGACGGGGGCTCTGTTCGAGACAGGATATCATGAATCTGAGGAAGTAAAAAAGGGAACATTGCGTTCAATTATGAAGTTATCAGGACTTGATTTATTATGAAACGAGTAACAGCTATTATCGAAACCGGAGCCGACAGGCGCTATTCCGTTTTCATTGGCAATAACAATTACCCTTATGGTATAATCGGTACAGGAGCAACAGTGCAAGAAGCGTTGGAAGACTTTATGGAAGGATATGAGGAGATGAAAGATGCTGTTCAAAGTATGGGTAAAGATTTTTCTGAGGCTTCTTTTGTTTTCCGTTATGACATCCCCTCCTTTTTGGAGCACTATGCTTTTGCCTTTACATTAGCCGGCCTGGAAAGAATTACCGGAATAAACCAGAAACAGTTGGGCCATTATATCAGCGGATACCGGAAACCATCGGCAAAAACCATAAAAAAAATGGAGGACGGCCTCCATTCTTTCTGCAAACAGTTAAGTGCTGTGCGCTTTTCTTGATTACTTACCCAGATTATACCTCAGGCCCAGCTCAAGGTTGACCATCCAGGGCTGCATGGTGCGGAGGGAGGCCGGCTGGTTGCCGTCGAAGTAATAACGGACGCCGGGCTCCGCGTAGAGCGCGAACTTGGGAAGGACGTTGTACTGCAGGCTTACACCGGCGACGACGGACGGCTGGAGGCCGCGGGGTTCGCCGCTGTAATTGATGTAGCCGCCCGAATCCGGGATGCGGTATTTTAGGCCGATACAACGCTCGACGGTTGCTCCCGCGAATGCGCTGGCCGTGAATGACTTGTTGTTAAGGAAATCGTAGTACAGGTTGACTGGAAGGCCGATATAGTGCTGCGTTTCCGAAATGGTAACATCCGAGATATAGCGTACCGCCATGCCGTTTTCCGCCTCCGTGTAAGTGCCGGTGAAACTGCGGGCAAGGCGTGTATAGTTCACGCCCGCGCCGATGCTGAGACCGGCAACGAGGGGGAACCGGAGGCCAAGGCCAACGGAAACGGGCAGTTCGAAACGGTTGTCTCCCGTTTCCTTGACGCCGGTTACGGGTGCCATGGGGGCCGCCATCTTACCGCCGACGCCATAGGACGGAGACGGAGTCCTTGTTGCCTGTGCCAGGCCGCTGAGGGTGATGGCCGTGGGCTTGTTGCCGATGCGGTTTTCTTCCGCAAGCAGCAGCGCGAACGGATCCATGCTGCCCACCGAAGGGGCGGGTTCCGCCTTAACAGGTGCCGATGAGGATGCGGGCCGGGCCACGGTGGACGACGATGCCGGTTCCGGCTCCGAGACCGCAGGACTCTCCTCCGCTGCCGGCTCCGTGCCACCAGTATCACCGACAACGTTTACTTCTTCTGCGGTTTCATTCACCTGTGTACGGGCCTCTGCGGGCGCCGCAACCTCATACGGTTCCTGAACATATGCAACTGAACCGCCGGCCGCCCTTGAACGGGCCACCTGGCCGGCGATTGTCTCTGTCTGAATCTCCGGGGCCTCTACCGCCTCTATCACTTCCGGTGTCTCAACAACCGGCTCCGACACCTCAGCGGCGACCTCCGCCACCACGGAAGAAGACGGCGCCTGCTTATTGCCCGCCGGGGTGAACACCACCAGGGCGGCGACAGCTGCAGCCGCGGCCAACCCCACAAGCGAAGACCAAAGGACGACAACCCGGCGCCTCGAAACGGCGGCGGCCTTGTCAAGCCCCCTGGCTACGCCTGCCCAGACCTGCGGGGAAACCGTTTCCTCGCCGCCGAGCAGAATCTCACGTATGTTTTTCTCTTCCAAATTCATTTCAATACCTCTCCTTTATCAATTCCTGCAACCTCAGCCTTGCCCTTTGCAATTTGGACCTTGAAGTGGCCTCCGCCATCCCGGTCATCTCCGCTATCTCCTTGTGGGAATAGCCTTCCACCACAAACAGGTTGAAGACCGTCCTGGAATCCGGAGGCAGTTTTGCAATGAGCCCCATCAGCTCCCTGTAACCCATCTTCTGGACGGGCGTGGCCTCATCGGCCGAAAGGGAACGGGCCTCGGAAATGTCGTCACTCAGTTTTATAGCATCCGTTTTCCGAAGCTGCATCAGTGCGGTATTAACAAAGATCTTTCGTGCCCAGCCTTCGAAGGAGCCTGCCCCCGAATAGCTGTCAAGCCGGGTGAACAGCGTTATGAAGCCCTCCTGCAGGATGTCTTCCGCCGCATCACGGTCTCCCATGTAGCGAAGGCACACAGACATCATTTTGGGAGCGAGACGGTCGAAAAGGCTTTTCTGTGCTTTCCTGTTGCCGTTTTTGCAACCTTCCAGCAAGTCTTTCCACGGGTCTCCTCCTGCTTGGGCATCATTATTGTCCACCCAGGTTATAAGATGCAATTTGTACCGCAAATGTTTCAACTCGGCACCGGTTTTTTTTATATGCAGACAAATTTCGTAATTTTTTCCGTAATTTTGCAGAAGTAGCGTCCGTAAGAGATGAAAAAGTTCAAACTCTCGCTGTGGATTTTTGCAATCCTCATGTTCTTGCGGCCCTGGGGAGCGTATGCCCAGGGCATAGACAATCTTATGCTGGACGCTCTGGCACTTTATCAAGACGGCCAGTACAAAGCCGCCAGGCAACAGTTCAAAGACCTGTCCGGCGCCGCCCCTGAGAATGATGCCGTTTGGTATTACCTGGCTCTCACGGAGGCGGAATTGGGCGAACCCTATCAGGCGATAACCCACATGCAGAAGGCCGTGGATCTGGACGGCGGCAATTACTGGTATCGGCAAAGACTGGCAACACTTTACGGCTATACGCGCAATACAAGGAAGCAGATAGAGGTGCTTGAGGCCATAAAGCAGGACTTCCCCAACAAGTCGCTTACCACCGCTTATGAGCTTGTAAACCTGTACATCGACGTAAAAAGGTATGACGATGCGCTCGCCGCGCTGGACGAGGTGGAAAAGGGCATGGGAGAAAGCGAGGAAACCGCCCGCACGCGCTATGACCTTCTAAGGAACATGGGCCGGGAGGACGATGCCGCACAGGCGTTGGAAGACTACAATGCGATTGAGCCGTCGGCATCGGCCCTGTCGATGCTGGGAGACTATTATCTGGAGGCCGGCAGGGATTCACTGGCGCTGGAACGCTATTCTGAAGCCCTGAGACTTGATCCGGAGTACATTCCCGCACTTCTTGGCAAAACCGAAGTATACCGCAAAGGCAACCGCACGGACGATTATTTCGCCACCATGGGTGAATTCATGTCCAGCCCCGCCGTTCCGGTGAGCACCAAGAGTCTGTACATAAACAACGCCCTCAAGGCCATGGATCCCCGGTATCTGAGCCAGCTCCAGACCCGTTTCGACACTCTTGTGAACCTGGCCGTCGCTGCGCACCCCACGGACACCACACTCCTGCAAACCGCAGGCGTGTACTGCTACTCTACCGGCAGGCCGGACAAGGCGGGACGCTTCTTTAAAATGAATGCCGACCTGTATCCGGACAGCCCGCGACTGGAAGCTATGTATGAGGAAATCCTGTCGTACAGCGGCAACTGGGCCGCGCTCAGGGAAAGGGCGGAACAGGCATTCCAGCGCCTTGGCAACTGGCAGTTCCTGGAGTATGCAGCCAATGCGGCATATCAGCAGAAGGACTATCAGGCCGTCATCGACTATTCCCTTGCCAAGATAAACATTGCCGATGACAATCAGTCAAAGGCAAGCGGCTGGACGGTAATCGGCGACATGTATTTCCAGATGGGCAGGAAAAGCAAGGCGTACAAAGCCTACGGGAAAGCCCTGAAGCTGGACCCGGACTATGTCCCGGCGCTGAACAATTACGCGTATTATCTGGCGATCAGCGGCGGCAGCCTGAAAAAGGCGGCGAAAATGGCAGAAAGGATGATTGAGCTCACATCGGACAATGCCACATATCTGGACACATACGCCTGGATACTCCATCTGCAGAAAAAGGACGCCCAGGCAAAACCCGTATACCAGAAAGTGATGGTTTACGGAGGACGGGACAGCGCCGTCCTGCTGGACCATTATGCAGAAGTCCTGTTCGCCCTGAAAGATTACGATCTGGCACGGGTATATTGGAAGCTGGCCATGGAAAAGAACACCGGCAATCAAGTGCCGGACCTTGGCGAGCGCTATGCAAAACGTGAAAAAGTAATGTCCGCCGCCAGATGAGAAAAATTATCCTCATAGCCGTTGTCGCCGTCCTGATGCCTTTGGGGCTCGGGGCGCAGGGGACATCGGCCATGGAGGCTCGCAGGGCGCAGCTGGAGAGGGAAATCGCGGAACTCAACCGCCAGATCCGGGGACTCGCCGGAAAGAAGGAAAGCGCCATGTCGGAGCTGGAGCTCACGCGCACCAAGATATCGGCCCGGAAAGAACTCATCGCAGAAACGGAGAGCCTTATCCGCGCCCTGGACGACTCGGTGCGGGTTCGCGAGCAGGAGGCGGAAAGACTGGCACGCCGCAGGGATACCCTGTCGGTGCACTATGCCAGGCTGGTTCGAAGCGCATATATCAACCGCGACAGCCGGGTGTGGTACATGTACATCCTCTCCAGCGACAACATCGGCCAGGCAATGCGAAGGTATGCGTATCTGCGCGGGTTTGCCCGCAACCTCAACGCCCAGGCCGCCAAGATCTCGGAAATAACCGCATCGCTGGAGGAAGAGATGCTGCGCATCCGGGAGCTGAGGGCCGATGCCGAATCGCATCGGAACGCCCTGATGGAAGGATATGCCGCACTGAAGGTGGAAGAGGCCCAGAGCCAGCGCCTTCTCGCGGGGATCGAGAAAGACCGGGCCCGTTGGGAACGCAGCATACGCGACAAAAACAAGCAGATCACTGCGCTGAACCGCGAGATTGCGGAGGCGATACGCCGTGCGTCCGAGTCGTCCGGCAGCCGTCCCGTGGACGTGGCATTATCGGCCGATTTCGCCTCCAACAAGGGTCGGCTGCCATGGCCCGCACGCGGTGCCGTGGTGGAGCCTTTCGGCCAGAACCAGCATCCGGTGTACCAGAATGTCACGATGCCTTTCAATAACGGCATTACCATGGCCGTTGCGGAAGGTACGGTGGCAAAAGCCGTATTCGGCGGCACCGTTACAAGGGTGGCCGTAATCCCCGGCTTCAACCAGTGCGTACTGGTGCAGCACGGCAATTATTTTACCCTGTACAGCAAGCTCAAATCCGTGAACGTATCCAAGGGCGACCGGGTTGAGACAGGACAGGCAATCGGGGTGGTGGAAACCGTCGACGGGGAAAGCCGCCTGCATTTTGAATTATGGGAAGGCCGCTCGCCGCAAAATCCGGCGCTGTGGCTCGCAAGATAACATTTATTATTATGAAACGTTTCATTACTATTGCAGTTGTACTGCTTGCATCGGTTCTTCTTTTCTCGGGCTGTGAAAAACACGCCTACACAACCAGCACCAATGTTTTCAAGGTCAGCAAGGGCGGCAGCTTCACAACGGTGGGCACCAAGCTTTCCATGAAAAACGGCTCCACAGTGTACATCATCGCCACGGAACAGGACGGTACTCATTTCGAAGACGGTGAATACTCCGCCGACGTCACTCCCGTGGAGGGCGGCTCACTCATCTGCGCGGAAGGTGTGGCCGGCACTTACAAGGGCGAGAAATGCCTGGTGCTCAAAGCCACGGCAACAGGACAGTCCGAGGTGAGCCTCAAATTCGACGTAAACGGATTCCACCTGCACAAGAGCGTTACCCTAACTGTAAAATAGCCTTTGCCGGTGCCTGAGGGAAGACTGTTCATCATAAATCCCCTTTCCGGGGGAAAGGACAAGCGCGTAGTGGAGGCGCTCATCCGGGCCCGCTGTCCGGACAGCCGCATCGTATACACGGAGCGTCCGGGGCACGGTGAAATCCTGGCCCGCGAGTGCCCGGAAGGCACGGTGGTGGCAGTCGGCGGCGACGGCACGGTGAGCGAGATCGCCCGCGGAATCATCGGCACCGACAAAGTCATGGGCATTATTCCGCGTGGCAGCGGGGACGGTCTTGCCCTGCATCTTGGAATCAGCCGCCTGCCGGTAGTCGCCCTGGAAGAGGTTCTTTACGGGCACACGGAAAAAGTGGATTACGCAACAGTGAACGGCCGTCCGTTCTTCTGCACGGCGGGGGTAGGTCTGGATGCCGAAGTCGCCTGGAAGTTCGCATCGGATAAAAAGAGGGGGCTGGCCAGGTACATGCGCATCAGCTGGGACCTCTGGAAAGGCTACAGGCCGGACACGTATGAGATTGAAGTCGATGGCGTTACCCACAGCCTTCCCGCCGTAATCGTAACGGTGGGCAACGCCAACCAGTGGGGCAACGAGGCGCGCATTACCGACCGTGCGAGCATATGCGACGGGATGCTGGACGTTGCCGCAGTACAGCCGTTCAAAAGCCTGGAGATTCCGCAGCTTGCCGCCAAGCTTATGGCGGGCAGGGCGCACACTAGCCGCAGGGTGACAAATTTCCGCGGCCGCGAGGTGGTCCTGAGGCGTCACGCGCCGGGTGCAGCCCATGCCGACGGAGATCCACTGTGGCTGGAGGAGGAACTGCGCTTTGAGGTTGTTCCCGCGGCGCTTAATGTTATTGTACCTTACAAGCACAAGATATGATAAAGGAGATTTCATCGTTTTCTGAAGTTAAACTGGCCGATGAGGCGTTCGTAGTGTACGACGCAAATGTGGCGTGGATTGCGGAGCAGATAATGGGCCCCGGAGTTGTGGGCGCCATTGCCATAGACGCAACGGAGGAGAACAAGACGATGGACACCGTGCTGCTCATCTGCAGGAGCATGATGGAGGCGGGGCTTTCCCGCAGCGGGGAAGTGGTATGTGTGGGCGGCGGCATCACCAGCGATATCGGCGGGTTTGCCGCGAGCATATATAAAAGAGGTGTAAGTTACGTGAATGTGCCCACGACACTGCTGGCGCAGGTGGATGCGGGGATTGGCGGAAAATGCGGCGTGAATGTGGACGGGCTCAAGAATATGCTTGGCGTCATTGTACAGCCTCGGGTGACGTATATCTGTGCTGATGCCTTACGCACGCTGCCCCGGCGCGAGATGCTTTGCGGCGTTGCGGAAATGATGAAGACGTTCCTGATCGCGGACAGTACTGCATATGAAGAGTTTTGCCGCCGCGGAGTAAGTGTTTTTGCACAAGGTCGGACGGAAGTGCCGGGACCTTGCGCATCAGAAGTGCCTGGGGGGCCGATTTGCGCACAAGGTGTCGCCCCTTTGGTCAGACCTTGCGCAATTAAGAGGGCGGCGGAGATTAAGTCGGGGATTGTGGAGGAGGATCCGTACGAGAAGGGGAAGCGGGCGGTGCTGAATCTTGGGCATACGTTCGCGCATGGGATAGAGGCCGTGGCGGCGCAGCGCGGGGACGACATTGCGCATGGGGAAGCCGTGGCGATGGGTATCGTGCTGGCGGCAAGGCTGGGCGACAGGCTGTACGGGACGGCGCTGGAGCCGCGGATTGCCGGGGATTTCGAGCGGATTGGACTGCCCGTGAAGTGCCCGTACGCACTGGAGGAACTGGTGCCCGCGATGTGTAAGGACAAGAAGGGCGCCGGCGAGAAGGTGAAGTTCGTGCTGCTGGAGGATATCGGCAAGCCCAAATTTGAAATGCTGGCCCCTTCGGAGGCCGTTGAGATATTGAGCCGATGATTTGTACATCCATACGAGACAAGAACCTGGAGCAGATTGCCGGGGCGCTGCGTGGGCTGGAGATGGCGGAAATCCGCCTGGACCTGTGCCCGCTGGACGATGCCGACATCGAGGAACTGTTCTCCTGCTCCGACGTGCCGCTGATCGCCACATGCCGCATTGCCGATGCCGACGCCGAGCGCAAGCTGCGCGTAGCCATCGAGGCGGGCGCGAAGTATGTCGACCTGGAGATGGAGGCGCCGCCGTGGATGGGGCGCAGCATACGCCAGGCATGCCGTCAGTGGGGCACGGTGCTCATCCGTTCCTGGCACGACTTCAAGGGCACTCCCCCGTATGACAGCCTGCTTTCTACTTTGGAAAAGGCCCGCAACTTCGGCGGAGAAATAGTGAAAATCGTCACCACGGCATCTTCCCAGGCCGATGTGGCGTCCGTTATGCGCCTGTATCAGGAGGCGGAACCCGGCACGCTCGTAGCGTTCTGCATGGGCGAGGCCGGACGCGAAAGCCGGCTGGAGGCGCTGCGGCTCGGTGCCCCGTTCACCTACGCATGCCTCACTCCGGAAGAGGCCACAGCCTCCGGCCAGTGGACGTTCGCCGAGATGCGCGATGCGGTTTACGGCCCCGGATTCCGTTTCATAAAACCCATCGGCCCGCTGCAGATTCCCGCTTCCAAGAGCTTTGCGCAAAGGGCCATCCTGGCTGCCGCCCTTGCCGACGGAGAATCGCACCTGAGCGGCTACACCCCCTGCGGCGACAGCGAATCGGCCATTGGACTTGCCCGGGCTCTTGGCGCCAGGGTTGATGTGGACGGTTCGGCGCTCACGATCGGCGGCATCGGCGCTTCAATGGGTTCGTGGGATGGGAAATCGGACTTGAACGTTGGCGAGTCGGGGCTTCTGGCAAGACTCACGATTCCGGTGATATCGGCAATCAGTATCAGGCCCATCAGGATTGTGGGCGAAAAGACTCTTCCGGGCAGGCCGCTGGCCGATGCCCACGACATAATGGCTTCCTTCGGCGTAAGGCTGTATCCGGAGGGCCCTGCGCCCAGGCCGGGCGATTGCTGCATTCCGCTCAAGGTGGCCGGTCCGCTCATTCCCGGCAGGGCCGATGTCTCCGGTCGCGGAGGCTCCCAGCTGCTTTCAGGCCTGCTGTATGCGCTGCCCCTCACCGGCGGAAAATCCACGCTGTACGTACACGAGCCCAAAAGCATTCCATACCTGTTCATCACGGTGGACGTTCTGAAGAAGTTCGGCGTGCGCATCGGCTCGGAAATGGAGGGCGGCGACGATTTCCTGGAAACCCAGGACTGGGGCCTGTGCACCGGAATCACTTTCAAGATTCCCGGCATGCAGCGCTTCTCAGCGGCCGATTTCGCCATCGAGGCCGACTGGTCCGGTGCCGCTCCGCTGATGGTGGCGGGCGCGATTTTCGGCGAGGTGGAGGTTTCCGGGCTCGATACCCGTTCCCTGCAGGCCGATATTTCCATCATGGACATCCTCATGGACGCCGGCGCAAGCATGTCGCAGGACGGCGACGAAACCGGCCCCATACATATTTCGCGCGCTCCCCTGAACGCATTTGAAACCGACCTCAACAACTGTCCCGACCTGTTCCCCATCGTAGCCGTGCTGGCCGCCTTCTGCCCCGGCGAGAGCAGGATCATGGGCGTGGAGCGGCTCCGTCACAAAGAGACCGACCGCGCCGCCGCCATCGAAGGCATGCTGTCGGCAATGGGCGTAGAGGTTTCGTTGGACGGTGATTGCATGACGGTGTGCGGCATGTCCCTGCCGCAGCGCCTGCTCACAGGCCGGCTGCTGCATGGCGGCTCGTTCTCCTCACATGGCGACCACCGCATGGTAATGGCCCTGCGCGTGGCCTCCCTGGGCGCCGACTCCCCAGTTGTTATCGACGACACCGCCTGCGTGGCGAAGTCGTTCCCCACATTTAATGAACTGTTTGATTCCTTATGAACTCTTTCGGCACTAACTTCCGCGTAAGCATCTTCGGCGAATCCCACGGCCCGCTTGTGGGAGTTACCCTGGACGGGGTTATCCCCGGCCTTCCCATCGGCCCGGATTATTTCAAGGCCGATATCGACCGCCGTCGCCCCGGCGCCATCGGCACAACTCCCCGCTCGGAGGACGACCTCCCGGAAATCCTCTCCGGCGTGTATGAGGGCCGCACTACCGGCGCTCCGCTTACGCTCGTTTTCCATAATGCGGATGTGCGCTCGGAGGATTATGCCGATTTCCGCGAGCACCCGCGTCCCGGCCATGCCGACTTCACCGCCAACCTCAAATATGGCGGTTTCAACGATCCCCGCGGCGGGGGCCACTTCAGCGGCAGGCTTACCCTGCCGGTTGTGGCTGCCGGCACCATCGCCAAGGATATTTTGGCACGATACGTATATGCCATGTCCCGCGGGCGCGAGCAGTTCAGCTGCGCCGCACAGGTGGTGGAGCTGGGCGGTTATGCCGATTCCGGCGCGTGGCCCGGGCTGCTTGAGAGCGCTGTAGCCGAGGGGGATTCCCTGGGCGCGATTGTGGAATGCGTCATCGGCGGGCTCCCGGCCGGCCTGGGCGAGCCCTTCTGGGACAGCGTGGAATCGCGCATCTCGCACGCCGTTTTTTCCATCCCCGGGGTGCGCGGCATCGAGTTCGGCGACGGCTTCCAGGCCTCGCGCATGAAGGGCTCCGAGCACAACGACCTGTTCCCGGAGCACGAGTGCTGCCACGGAGAAGGCCACGAGGAAGGCGAGGGCTGTTGCGGGCACGGCGAAGGCGGATGCCACGAAGAAGGGCATGAGTGCCATCACGGCGAGGGCGAAGGCTGCGGCCATGGCGGCGGTTGCCACGGGGAAGGCCATGGCGGCGGTTGTTGCCACGGCGGCGGGAACCGCATCGAGGCGCCTTTGACAAATCACGCCGGCGGCATCAACGGCGGCATCACCAACGGCAACCCCGTGGTGTTCCGCGTGGCTTTCAAACCCACCGCCAGCATCGCCAAAGCCGGCATCCCCGGCCGTCACGACACCTGCTTCGCCCTCCGCACCCCCGTCATCGTGGAGGCCATGTCCGCCATCACCCTCGTCGACCTCTGGAAAACCGTGTAGCGAGTGGCGGCTAAGTGGTTGTAGCACAGCGAGTTCCTTGTTTTTGGGTGCAACAATAATTGCACCCAAAAACACATATCTCATTGAGTGTCAACAGGTTGGCCGCCACCGGATTTAACGGGTGCTCCTGAGGGTGCAGGCGAGTGGACCTTCGGGAGCAAAAAGGGCTGAAAATGCTCCTGAGGGTGCCGGGCGATGGACCTTCGGGAGCAGGGGGCGACAATGGGTGCGCCTACGGGTCCAAAGAATGGACCGGAAGGAGCAGGGGGGCTCTAGCGGAAGAGGGAGCGGACGGCGAGCTCGATTTCGGATTCGCGGCCGGAGGGGATGACACCGGAGAGGAAGGAGAGGGCCTGGAGGGCACGGGCTTCGGTTTCGGGGATGCCGCGGGAGCGCATGTAGAAGAGGGCGGCTTCGTCCAGACGGCCGATGGTGGCGCCGTGGGAGCACTTCACGTCATCGGCATAGATTTCCAGTTGAGGGAGGGTTTCCACGCGGGCGTCATCTGAAAGCAAAATGTTGTGGTTCTCCTGATATGCTTCGGTTTGCTGTGCATCGGGGGCCATAACGATAACGCCGCGGAAGCCAACCTGGGCCGATCCGCCGGCAAGGCCGTTGAAGAGTTGAGTGGAATGGCAGCCCGGTGCGCGGTGATGCACGAGAATGCGGAAGTTCACGCGCTCATCGGCATTGCACAGGTACAGGCCACGGAGATGAACCTCTGCCCCGGGGCCGATAAGGTCGATGCGAAGGTCGATGTCGCGGCTCTCGCCGGGGAGCACGACGAAGTCAAGGTTAAGGACTTCGCCGGCCGCCACCGTATGCGTGGGCGCGGTGTTAACGAACGGATCTATGTACTTGCCGTGACCCATAAGCTAGAACTGTTCAAAGCCGCGGGCCTCGATGGCCTCCACCAACTCTGCACCGCCGGTGGCTACGATGCGGCCGGCCTTGAGGACGTGAACCACATCGGGCTTCACATACTCCAGGAGCTTGTGGTAGTGCGTTATTATGATTGCCGATTTTTCCGGGCTGCGGAGGGCGTTCACGCCATCGGCCACTATCTTGAGGGCGTCAACGTCAAGGCCGGAATCGGTTTCGTCGAGGATGCTCAGGCGCGGCTCCAGCATGGCCATCTGGAAGATTTCGTTGCGTTTTTTCTCGCCGCCGGAGAAGCCGACGTTTACTTCGCGCTTGGCAAAATCGGCCTTCATGCCAACCATGGCCATCTTTTCCTTCATCAGTTTCAAAAACTGAGCGGCTTTGAGCTCTGGCAAACCGGCGGCTTTGCGGCGCGCATTTACCGCAGCTTTCATGAAGGCGGTAATAGTCACACCCGGGATTTCAACGGGATACTGGAAGCTGAGGAACAGCCCCGCCCAGCTGCGCTCTTCCGGCTTGAGGGCCAGAAGGTCGCGGCCGTCGTACAGCACGGAGCCTTCCGTGACGGTATAATCCGGCTTGCCCGTGAGCACTGCGCTTAGCGTACTCTTGCCCGCGCCGTTGGGGCCCATCACGGCATGCACCTCACCGGGCTTGATCTCCAAATCAATCCCCTTGAGTATTTCCTTGTCGCCGATACCGGCGTGAAGATTCTGAATCTTAAGCATCCTTCTTATACAGTTTAATCCAGGTCCAGAGCGACCACAGTCCGTTTACCAAATACAGCCCGCATACTATCGGCATAAAGATATTGCCCACGCTAATGTGCAGGATAATCTGCGTTATGTTTACCAGCAGCCACACAATCCAGCATTCCCATTTCTTGAGTGAGCTCAGCAGCTGGGCCAGGAGTATCAGCGCCGTCACAACCGAATCCAGATACGGGTGTGGATCGGCAGGGAAAAGCCTGTCCAGCGTCCATCCCCACAGGCCGGCCACAACCAGTGTCCCGGCTACGCAAATAATAGCGGCCGCCGGACTAAGCCGGCTCACCTTCAGCTTCTTGCTGTCCTGTGCCGAAGCCTCTCCCTCGCGCGGATGCGTCCAGCGGTAGTGTCCCAGCACGTTTATGGCCAGCGACACCGGCTGAAGCAACAGGCTGGCGTACAGGTTCTTGTTCCAGAACAGCAGGAACAGCGCCGCCGTGTACAGGTAGCCCACCCAGAAGTTATACTTCGAGTTGCGCCCGGCAAGCACAACGCACGCCAGGCCCAGCACCGATGCCACTATGTCCATCCAATTAATCATCCTACAGATCCTTCCAGTGACACCTGTAACAGTTTCTGCGCCTCAACGGCAAACTCCATCGGCAGACGGGAAAGCACTTCCCGCGCGTACCCGTTAACGATCAGGCCCACGGCATCCTCCTCCGGAATGCCCCTCTGGCCGCAGTAGAACAGCTGATCCTCGGAAATCTTGGAAGTAGTTGCCTCATGCTCCACAATTGCCGATGTATTGGCGCTCTTGATGTCCGGGAATGTATGCGCGCCGCATTTTGAGCCGATGAGCAGGCTGTCGCACTGCGAGTAATTGCGGGCACCATCGGCCCCCTGGCCCATCCTCACAAGCCCCCGGTAGCTGTTTTGGCTGCGACCTGCCGATATGCCCTTGGAGACGATGCGGCTTTTCGTGTCCCGGCCCAGATGGATCATCTTGGTGCCGGTATCGGCCTGCTGCATATTGTTGGTCACCGCCACCGAATAGAACTCCGACGACGAGTTGTCGCCCTTGAGGATGGTGGACGGGTATTTCCAGGTAATTGCCGATCCCGTCTCCACCTGAGTCCAGCTCAGGTGCGAGCCGGTGCCCTTGCAGATGCCGCGCTTGGTGACGAGGTTCAGGATGCCGCCCCGGCCATCGGCATCGCCCGGATACCAGTTCTGGACGGTGGAGTATTTCACATCGGCATCCTTCTCCACCACGATTTCCACCACGGCGGCGTGGAGCTGCTGCTCGTCCCTCATCGGAGCGGTGCAACCCTCCATATAGCTCACGTATGAGCCTTCATCGGCAACAATTAACGTGCGTTCGAACTGGCCGGTGCCGCGCGCGTTGATTCGGAAATAGCTGGAAAGGTCCATCGGGCAGCGCACGCCCTTGGGGATGTAGCAGAACGAGCCGTCGGAGAACACCGCGCTATTGAGCGCCGCGAAGAAGTTGTCCGATGACGGCACCACGCTGGCCAGGTAC
Organism: Bacteroidales bacterium; assembly: GCA_017615065.1. GTDB lineage: Bacteria > Bacteroidota > Bacteroidia > Bacteroidales > UBA932 > Cryptobacteroides. The sequence goes on from JAGAAY010000060.1 coordinate 19,168, forward strand.
TTGCGCACCAGGTCCGGATGCTCCTTCACCGCCTCCGAGAAAGAGCAGAAAATGATGCCCTTCTCCGCTAAAGTCTTGCGGAATGTGGTGGTTACCGATACCGAGTCGAAGACGGCATCCACCGCAACCACCCCGGCCAGCACATCCCGCTCATGCAGCGGAATTCCCAGCTTTTCGAAAGTCTCCTGCAGTTTGGGGTCGATTTCCTTGTTCGTGGGCTTCTTGGGAGCGGCGAAATAAATGATATCCTGAAAGTCGATGGGAGGCATGTCCAGGTGCGCCCAATCCGGCATCGGCATATTCTGCCACTTCCGGAACGCATCCAGACGGAAGTCCAGCAGCCACTGCGGCTCCTCCTTCCTTGCCGATATCATCCGTATGATATCCTCGTTCAGCCCCTTGGGAACAAACTCCTGCTCCACATCGGTCACGAACCCCTCCTTGTACTCCCCCTGGGTGAACTCCCGTATGACCTTGTCGTCGCTCATAGTGTGCAAAGATACTGCTTTTCCTCCGGAAAACCATACAGATTATGCCGCGCATTTGTCCCATACTTGCCCCACTGCTCCCGAGGGTCCATCGCCCGGCACCCTCAGGCGCATTTTCAGCCCTTTTTGCTCCCGAGGGTCCATTCGCCGGCACCCTCAGGCGCACCCGTTAAATCCGGTGGCGGACAACACGTTGATACTCAACAAGATGCGTGTTTTTGGGTGCAACAATAATTGCACCCAAAAACAAGGAACTCGCTGTGCCACAGACGATTGGCCTTCACGCTTGCTGCGCAAAAAAGGGCGCCCCGCGAAGGAACGCCCTAAAGATGCGGGACAACCCGTCTTTTACGGTTTCTCGGCGATGGAGATGTTTGTAATCATCACATCTGTATTCGCAGGAGCAAAGCCGAAGTCAACGATTAACTTAGCATTGACAAGGGCGAAACCGGTAAAGTCTTTGGAGAAATTGTAATCAGTTCCTGCGGCAACCGCAACATCGTCATCAACAGGATAACCAATACCCGCGGTCATTAACTGGACATGTGCCGTATTGGCGTTTGAACAATTAATGGTGCAGCTGAAAGTGTATGTCTTTGCAGCATCAAGTTGGGGAAGGTCGGTTAACAACGTGAACTGACACTGCCAGCGGGCATTACATTCGGTCGGGATATTGAATGAGTATGATGAGTTGTTTGCACCCTTCGTTATTGTCGGGAATGGCGTGACCACCCAGCTGGGACCATAATACGAATCATCTGTGTTCACTGTAAGATCGGGCCACATATTCGCACCCGGTGCATAGTATTTGCTCTGAGAGATTGTCACGTGCACATAATCGGCGGAAAGATCTGCGGTCTTGAACCACTTGTCGAAGACTCTCTTGTCACCCGTATTTGCCGTTACGCCCCGGAACCATATCTTGGTTTCACCGGCAGCGATATCGTAACTGAACTGCACGAATTCAGCCAATGCGTCATATTCGGTCTGAGTGAGCCCGAAGCCATACTTGAGCAGTTCCGGCATGTCGGCTTCCACAGGAGTGGAATTGGTTGTGCTGATAGTAAGGTCGGTGAGCACAATCATCCAGTCGGGAGCCGCGTGAGCCTCGCTGTCATAGCTGCGTGTAAACGCCAGGTTTCCACCCTGCCATCCGGAGAATCCGTACGAGAAGGTAATAGTCGCTGCCGTTGCCGAGGCCTCCTGGGTTGCAGAAACGGAATCGCTTCCACCATTTGCAGTAGCCGTAGCTGTAACTGTTCTGGCCGAGGTCGTGGGGTTCGGGCCGGCGGTGATGGTAAGCTGATGGCCGCTGCGAACAACCGAACCATTTTCAGCCGTCAACGTAACCTCGCCGATATACTCGTCGAACTCGGCGGCGGTTGCAGCCACGCCGTCGATCTGAAGGTCGATATCAGCCGTTACAGAGCCGCCTGCCGCAGGAATGGTGCTGGCGGAAAGATTGCTCAATACGGGAAGGATTGTGGCATAGCCCTTCTGGTTGATGTGAATGGTGCGGGTCTTGAAACCGGTCTCAACAATATATCCGTTGTTGTTGTCGGGGTATGTTGCCGTAACAGTGGCGCTACGGGCGGTTGCAGACGTATTAGCCTGAATATTCGCAGCCCACCATGTGTCGTTGGGACGATAACCTACAGTAAGCCAGTCAGCGGCGAGACCGGTAGCATCGTCGATACAGGTGAACTGAGCCACATAATACTCAGGATGGGCGCTTGCCTCAATTGTCGTACGGGCAGATTCTCCGGTGTTGAGAACACTCACAACCCAATAACCGAGTCCTTCATTGGTATGTGCGTTGGCATTGTAGTTATAGGTGCCTCCGTCTGCTATGGAACCCCAGAAATTATATGTACCCTTAACAACCGTCAAGTCCTCACGCTCGTTCGCGTTCTCGAGTTTCAGGAAGATATTCTTCACGGCGTTGTCGTGAACTGCGGTGGCTTTAGTGGTGGAGAAGGTATACTTTGCCTTGTCGGTGGTCACAAGGATGTTGTAACCGTTCAGCTTATGTGCATCGGAATCAGTCCTGGCAACGGCGAAATAAATACCCTTTGAAGCCTCACGGGATGTAACTCCGGTAAGGGAGAAACCAGTGGCAAGGTTCACCACGTTCTTGTTGTAGGAGAGCCAGTTGATTGTCTGGGCGTCACGGTATGAACCATCGGCATAGTTGTATGCCACAGTGCCGCCGAGAGTCTGGGATGCGTTGGTATAGAGCGTTACGCTCTGAACGGTTTCGTCGTTATAGGTCTCCGTATAAGGGAGTACGCGGAAGATGGATCCGGTAATCTGCATTTGCAGGGAAACCTCTGCGGTTGTACCGGAAGCCTGAGGAATAGTGGTGCCCCAGTCCGGTCCTGGAGTGGTCTGCATGAAAAGGAAAGCCTTGTTCATGACACCGGCTTCCGCCTGGGTAACAGTAAGAACACCACCGGCAAGAGTTGCATTGGGAGAGACTTTGTTATCGACATCACCGAAATCCCACTCCGCGGTGTTCCTTGTGCTCCAGTGATACTGGAAAACGCCCTTGGGGCTTTCATTGGCCACATTGGGAATCTCCATGTCAAATACCGCGCGGTTTCCGCCGGTGATATCTCCTGCTGCAAGAGTTGCGGTAGCGCTGCCGGTATTGCCCCAGAAACGGATTTCATCACCGGCTTCCCAGGTAATGCCAAGTTCATCTGCGAACTGAGCCTTTGTGTCCAGGCCAAGGTTTACGCGAACCTTGATTGTGTCGCCGGCGGACGGCTGAGGCTCATCAACTTCCTTATTACAGGCCCACAGAGCGGAAGCACCCAGTGCTACCGCCATGAAATATTTGAAAAACTTTTTCATAATCATTCTTTTTTAGCGGTATAAACATTAACCCCAGGTCTCCTCTTCCTGCTCTTCAATCTCATAAATAAAGTCACCTTGCCCTCCCTTGTTGTACCAGGGGGAGGCGGCGAAGTTGTGCTCTGTGTGCACTTGTTCCACTTCAGTGAGTGGTGTTAAATACGTTTTTTTCATGTGCTATTATTGTTTTGTGATTTTCATCCAATTCAGGGCCAGCGGGGCGCCGGAGGCGCAGGTGAGGCGGAGAACCGACTTTCCTGCCGGAAGGTCGATGTTGAAGTAATTGGTCGTCCACACCTTGGAGGTGTTGGGGATGGCCTTGGAGGCCACCTGGGTGCCATTGATGCTTACGCCCAGGGAGGCGTCCGAGAATGTCTGATAACGAAGTGTCAGCTTATACGTGCCTGCAGTGGCGATATCGAGCTGATACTCCACATATGCGTCTTTTCCAAGTTTGGAGATGTCCAGCACGCCGCCGTCGGTGGACGGAGCCAGATG
>JAGAAY010000061.1 GCA_017615065.1 Bacteroidales bacterium
TGATACACAATTAGATATGAAAACGGGGTGTGGCAAATTGCAACACCCCGTTTTAACAAGTCGCTGATATTCAGCGAGTTCCAGTTTACGCGCGAATATCAGAACGTCACATCCAGCTCGCCGATGTAGGCTCCCCAGCAGCCGTCCTGCACGATGGGAATCAGTTTTCCGTCTTTGTTGGGATGCATTTCTGCTTCCTTCAGGAAGGTGTGGGAGTGACCGCCCACGAAGATGTCGATGTTGCGGGTATTGCGGCACAGGACCACATCGGTAAGCTCGCCGGGGCTGTGCTCGGTATAGCCCACGTGGGTGAGGGCAATAACGAGATCGCACTTGGCGCGACGGAGTTCATCGGCATAGCGCTGCACCGTGGGGAATACGTCGTACTCCGGGATGCGGTCTGCGATATTGGCCGATACCATGCTCTTCAGATTGCACAGTACGCCGATGATGCCGATTTTCTTGCCCGATTTCTCAACAATCGTATACGGCTTGATGACCTTGCCGCAGGGGAAGGGCGAGAAATCGTAGTTGCACACCACAACGGGCATGTTCAGCTTCACCAGCATCGTGTCCAGCCACTCGATTCCGCGGTCAAACTCGTGGTTGCCAAGCGTTACCGCATCGTATCCCAGGCCGTTCAGAGCGGCGATTTCCGCGGCGCCGTCAAACTCGGAGAAATACACCGTACCCTGCACAAAATCGCCGGCATGAAGAAGGAGCACGCTGTCGGCGCCATCGGCAGCACGGACGGAATCTATATACTGCGCACGCTCAACAAGGCCGCCAAGACCGTCGTTGGAGCCGCCGCGTATAGCCTCCAGATGGCTGTGCGTATCGTTCAGGTGCAGAATGGTAAGATGTACAGGCTCAATAACCTCAGGCTTGCGGGAATACTTCACCACCCCGTAGCCCACAACGGCAGCTCCGGCAACGGCCAGGACCGCCAGAATTATCTTGTCACTAGTTTTCATCCTTGTTCTCCATTATGATTCGTCCGTCGGAATAAGCCGTAATCTTCTGGTGCCTTGCTTCCTTGGCCTTGACATAATCCATCATCACGTCGCGCATAACCACATCGGACATAACGATGTCGCTGGCCATTGCGCCGATGTAGATCTGGTCTCCCCCCTGCAGGAGGAAGTCCACCGTTACCAGATTGTAGGTTTTCTTGGGATTCACGGCCTTTCCGCCCACGGTAAACTCCTTGAGCACATGGTCCTTGACCATCACCTTGACACCGCTCACCGGCTGGAAAGCCTCCGTCTTGGCGAGCTGCTCCATAAGGCGCTGCAGCTCCGCTCCGGTAATCTTCACATATGCCAGCTTGTTGTCGAAGGGGAACATGGACTGGATATCGCCAACGGTAACCGGGCCTTCCGGCATGGGGATGCGGATTCCGCCGTAATTGACAACCGCCACATCCATCCGTACGCCGAACTCCTTGGAGCCGCGTTCACGCATGGCATCCACCACCAGATTTCCCAGGGGAAGATCGCACTGGTTGCGCAGATTCGAGTACTCTGCGGCGCTGTGGCCGATGACCTCCTTGTACTTGGCCAGGCCGGGCTCGCATTCCCTGAGCACCTGCACGGCGGCCGCTGTGGCGCTACTGTCGGCATACGGCCTGTTCCGGCGGCTGCCGTCCATCTTCACCCTGTGCCAGACAATATCCCTTTCGGCCGACTGCGGCCTGGGCGGCACCGAATGGTAAACCATCAGGAACATAGCCGTGATGAACGCTGCCGCAAGGAAGTAAAAGAAATATTTTCTCATATTACTTCTGTTTTAACCATTTCCAAAGGTCCTTGAAGGTGGATTTCTTGCCATACATCAGAATTCCGACCTTGTAAATCTTTGCCGATGCCCACGCGCATCCCACGAAAGTGAGGATAAGTATCACGATGGACAGGATCAGCTCCCACGTTGCCACGCCGAAAGGAATCCTGGCCAGCATCACGATGGGCGATGTGAACGGAATCATGGAGAACCAGAACACCAGCTGGCTGTCCGGCGCCTTGAACGCATACAGCGCCACGAAGAAGCCAATCATCAGCGGAATTGTCACCGGCAGCTGCAGCTGGGTGCTGTCGCCCTCGTTCTCCACCCCGGAGCCGATAGCCGCAAACAGCGACGCATACAGCAGATAACCGAACACGAAGAATATCAGGAACGCCACCAGTATGAGCCCCAGATTCAGATTGCCGATAGTGCTCATCACAGCCTCCATACCCGTAGGCTCGGCCGCGGCCAGCGAATCGGCAGGAACCGCAAGGCTGTCCGTTGTCGCCTCGAGCCCTTCACCGCCTGTCATCTCGAGCCCTTCACCGCCTGTCATCTCGAGCGCAGTCGAGAGATCTATTCCCATATTCGGATGAATCCCCATCTCGTTCATATCCACGCCGGGCACCTCGGTTGCCTTGGTACCCATCGACATAATCTTATCCATGCCGATGATGCCTCCGGCAACGCCCACAATCGCTCCGGTGAGCACAATCCACAGCAGGAACTGCGTAAGCGCCACCAGGGCCACGCCGATAATCTTGCCGAACATCAGCTCCGTGGCCTTCACGGACGACACCAGCACCTCGACCACGCGGGAACTCTTCTCCTCGATAACCGAGCTCATCACCATTCCGGAGAACAGCGCGATGAACATGTACAGCATCATTCCAAGAATCATGGAAACAGCCATGTACACGCCCGATTCCGAGATTTTCTCGTTGCCGGACTCATCCACCGTATAGCTGTGCAGGTGAACGTTCGACTTCACCTCCTTCATTATGGATTCCAGGTTCTCGATGCCGTAGGAATCGATCCTGTACGCCTCCACGGCGTCGTTAATGCGGTTTTCCATCACCTCCCCGGTATCCATGCCGAGAGGCTTCACCGAGTATGTATCGGCAGTAACATTCTTGGTCGATTCATCCAGCTCGGAGATGCTCAGGAGCACATCCACGCCCCAGGCCTTGAGGTCCGTCTTGATGGAATCCACCGGTGCGGCGGCGCCCAGATCGATATATTCCACCGTCTCGTTGCTCTCCAGGAAAGGAAGGACGATGCCGGAGCGGTCCACCACGCCCACCTTCTTGGCCTCCTCCTTCGTTCCCAGCATGATAACTGTGGGAAGGATGCAGATGGCCGCGAAGAACACAGGTGCCAGGAAAGTAATGAGCAGGAAGCTCTTTTTCTTAACCTTGTTCAGGTATTCCCTTTGGATGATAATCCCTAATTTCTTGAAATTCATCATAGCGCTCTACTCCTGTACAAGTTTAATGAAGATGTCGTTCATGCGGGGGATGATCTCCTTGAACGAATTGATAACGACTCCGGAAGCGATAAGTTCGGAGAGCTTCGCATTAACCTGGTCCCTGGCGACGACAATCGTGCGGCGCTCCACGCCTTCCGAGTACTCGATTTCCACATTGTCTTCGCCGTAACGGTGACGGATTTCGTCGGTTCCGCCCGTAACAACCAGTTTGGCCTTGTTGATGAGGGCGATTTCGTCGCACAGCGCCTCTACCGACTCCATATTATGTGTCGATAAAATCACCGTGGCGCCCTCGTCCCTGAGCCTTAGGATTTCCCCGCGGATAAGCTCCGCATTCACCGGGTCGAATCCGGAGAAAGGCTCGTCCAGTATCATGAGCTTGGGTTTATGAACAACCGTGGTGATGAACTGGAGCTTCTGGGCCATACCCTTGGACAGCTCCTCCACCTTCTTGTTCCACCAGTCCTGAATCTCGAATTTGTAGAACCACTTCTTAAGTTCCGATGCCGCATCGCGGGCCGTCATGCCCTTAAGCTGGGCAAGGTACATCGCCTGGTCTCCCACCTTCATCTTGCGGTACAGACCGCGCTCCTCCGGCAGATAGCCGATCTTGGCCACATCCTCGTCGTTGATGGGATGGCCCTGAAAATAAACCGTACCGGCCGATGCGATGGTGATCCTGTTGATAATCCTGATCAAAGTCGATTTGCCCGCGCCATTAGGCCCCAGCAAGCCGAAGATCTTTCCTTCCGGAATGTCCAGCGACACATCATCCAGCGCCACCTTTGGCCCGAAAGTTTTACTTACGTTTCTGATTTCTATAATGCTCATAGCACTTGTAATTTTCTGCAAATATAGAAATAATTATTGAAATACAACAATTAAATATTGATAATTTTAGAAACTAATTCAACTAGAAGCTCCGCTGGGGTGGCTTCGCCGACATCGCCCCCCTTACCCTTATAGTCGTATTCGCATAAAAGCGATATGACGCGGATGCAGCGGTCTACGGGGTAGTTGCGGGCGGCTGCGTCGTATTCTCCCATGAAGTAGGGGTTAACGCCCAGGACTTTGAGTTTGGTGGCCTGATCCGCTTTTGCCGCGTTCAGCGCATCCAGTTTGAGGATGCGGTTGAAGTGCGTGAACAGAGGGGCTACCGCCATGGGGAGCGCGAAGCGCGGCGCCTCCCCCACCCTTGCCGCTATGTGCAGCGCCTTGCGGGCATCCCTGTACGAAAGCGCCTTGGTGAGCTCAAACACGCTGAACTGACGGCTTATGCCCACGTTCTTCTCCACGTCTTCCGCGGTGATGCGTTTTGTCCCTTCCGGAAGGTTCTTCAGCATCTTGTCGCTTTCCACCACAATCTTGCCCAGATCCGTTCCAGCAGCCTCTGCGAACAGCTGCGCCGCGTCCGGATCTATTGTCATGCCACGCTGCTGGAAATGCGAACTTATCCACGGGGCCACCTCGTAATCGCGCAGCGGAAGCGACTCCACTACCACGCCGTTCTTGAGCACGCTCTTGTACAGGGCGCGGCGTTTATCGGCACTTGCCCCGTGCATGAGAATCACAAGCACGGTGGAGTCCAGGGGGTTCTGGCAGTACAGGGCCAGTTCCTCCAGGCTTTTCATCTGCTGGGCCTCCTTCAGCACCACCAGCTGGCGGTCTGCCATCATCGGATAGCGGCGCGCGGAAGATATCACCGCGTCTGCGTCAACATCGGCCCCGTAACAGATTGTCTCGTTGAAATCCTTCTCCCATTCCTGCAGGCAGTTCTTGATGATTGCGTCGCAGACAAGATCAGGATAATAGGGCTCTTCGCCCATGAGCAGATACACATACTTGAAGATGCCATTTCTGACATCTTCAAGTATGGAATCGACTTGACGGGAAGTCTCTATGTACGATTTTGAGGCCAAGGACTACCTGAATTTTTTCTCTTTGGCCCTTACGATGCGCTCCTTCATTGCATCGGCCGCTTCAGTGACGGCCTCCTCGAAGGAACGGGAACTGCGCTCTATCACCAGGTCCTCTCCGGGAAAACGGGTTTGGATTTTCACGTGCTTGTTATCCGCATCCGGGAGCAGCGACAGGGTTACGTCGATGTCGCCCAGATTGTCGAAGAACTTTTCCACCTTGCCAACCTTCTTCTCCACAAACTCGAGAAGCTTCTGGTCCGCGTCGAACTTAAGTGATTGAACGTTAATCATGATTGTTTGAGTTTTTTGCCCTTGGGTGGGCGTTAACATACACAGTCTTCAGCCTTTCGACGGTGGCGTGGGTGTACACCTGGGTGGCAGCCAGGGATGCGTGGCCAAGCACTTCTTTAATGGATGTGAGGTCTGCCCCGTCCTCCAGCAGGGAGGTTGCCAGGGTGTGCCTCAGCGCGTGCGGGGACTTTCGGCCTTGAATGCCGGCCTTTTCCAGTTCCGCCTTCACCGCCCTGTCCACATACTCCGGGTACAGTTTTGCACCCTTGGGAGTAACCAGCAGCGGCGATGAGGGTGTAATTTCCGCGCCAACCATCTTTGCGGCTTTCAAATATAATGAAATTTCCTCACAAAGCGAAGAAATAATCGGAATATCTCTCATTTTGTCGCCCTTGCCCAGAACGTGCAGAATTCCCCGGGAAGGGTCGAAACTCTGCCGGGTCAGGCCGATGAGTTCCGCCCGCCTAACCCCCGTGCCATACAGCAGGCCGATGATGAGCCGCCGCAGCCTCTGCTCGTACAGGTCCTTCGCCGCCGCGTCCTTGAGCGAGCCGTAACTCAGCAGCAGATCCAGATTCTCTGCCGATGCCTGCCACTGCGATTCCTCCATATATGACTCCATCTCCTCCTGCCGATAGTGTACCGGCAGCCTCTTCGCCGCCTTGGGCTTGCGAACCACACGCACGGGATTCGCTTCCAGCACTCCCCTGTTCATCAGGAAGCGCGCAAAGCCGCTGAGCACGCTCAGGTGCTGATGCACCGTGGCGGGGCTCATCCCATCGGCCATCATCCTGGCCTCGTAAGAGCGCACTAGCTGAGTGGTCAGCGCATCCTCCGCCGGCATGCCCACAAAATCGGCATAACGCTGCAGAACGTCCCGGTAGATTTCCTGCGTCCGGGGCGAATATCGCTTGATATCGGCTATATATTTAAGGTATTCCTGCGTCATTTCACAGCCTTAAGGCCCAGTTCCGCGGCTTTCTCGCGCATCAGGCGTTCCGCGGCTTCCTGCTCGTTTGGGATCACTCCGTCCAGTATGGCGTTTTTCACGTATTCTTTTATCTGGCCGATGACGTTGGACGGGCCGATGCCGAAGATCTCCATCACCATCTCTCCGGTGATGGGGTTCTTGAAGTTGCGGATGGCGTCCTTCTCCTCCACTTCCACCATCTTGCGCTTCACTTCCTCGAAGTTGTGACGCAGGCGGGCCACCTTTGCGGGGTTCTTGGAGGTGATATCGGCATTGCAGAGTATCATAAGGTCGTCGATGTCGTTGCCGGCATCGAACAGGAGCCTGCGCACGGCGGAGTCCGTCACTTCGTCGTCCACCAGAGCCAGGGGCCTAAGATGCAGGTTCACGAGCTTCTGAACGTACTTCATCTTCTCGTTCATTGGCATCCGCAGCCTCTGGAAAATGGGCGGAATCATGCGCGCCCCGATAACCTCGTGCCCGTGGAAAGTCCACCCCGTGCCCTGTACATACCGCTTGGACGCCGGCTTGCCGATGTCGTGCAGCAGCGCCGCCCACCGTAACCACAGATTGGGTTCCTGGCTGTCTGCTTCCGCCACGTTGTCAAGGACTTTCAAGCTATGGGAGAAGTTCTCCTTGTGCCCCTTGCCGTCCACGGTTTCAACGCCCTTCAGGCGCGTGAGTTCCGGCAGGAACTGCTCCAGCAGCCCCGTCTCGTCCATAAGACGGAACGCCTCTGAGGGCCGCGAGGTTACAAGCATCTTGTTCACCTCCTCCACGATGCGCTCCGCCGACAGAATCTTCAGCCTGTCGGACATCTTGCGCATAGCTTCCAGCGATTCTGGAACTATATGGAAAGGGTGCTCAGGGGTACTCAGCTTTACGGCAAAACGGATTGCGCGAAGCATGCGGAGAGGATCGTCGCTGTATGTCTGTTCCGGTTCCAGGGGGGTGCGGATTACGCCATCGGCAAGATCCTTGATGCCCCCGAAAGGGTCTACCAGCGCGCCGTAATCGGCCTTGTTAAGGCTGAAGGCCATGGCATTTATGGTGAAATCCCGGCGGAGCTGGTCCTCCTCCAGGGTGCCGTCTTCCACTATCGGCTTGCGGGATTCGCGATGGTAGGATTCCTTGCGTGCGCCCACGAACTCCAGTTCGATGCCGTGATGCCGGAGCATCGCCGTCCCGAAATTCCGGAATACGGATACATTGGCGCCGGTTTTTGCGGCGATTGCCTCCGCCAGAGCGATTCCGCTCCCCTCCACCACTATGTCGATATCCTTATTGGGCCTGCCCAAAAAGCAGTCCCTCACATATCCACCGATTACATAGGCCCTCAGGCCCAACTGGTCCGCCGTATCGCTTATCAGGGCGAATACGGGGTTGTCCAAAGCTCCTTCTACAGTTGTCATTGCATCTCGTCCCATGACGGGGCTTTTTCCACAAATATGTACCCCTCTCCCTCTCGCACGAACATGAAAGTTTTCTTTCCGTTCGTTATAGTGATATATTTCACATCCAACACTTTGTTGTACCTCAAGGCCTGATCCACCGTCACCTGCCCCAGCTCCACATCCGGCCTCTTGCACTCCACTATCATCACAGGTTTGCCGCTTTTTGCGTACACCACGATATCGGCCCTCCTTGGCATATTATTATAGGTAAGCGACACCTCGCTCATCATCATATGCTCCGGCACCCCCATCCCCTCATGCAGCACGGCCCCGATGAACCACTGCCTCACCTCCTCCTCCGGCGTCCGTGCCACCGCCTTCTTCCTCAGCGGATCCCATATTTCCCTGCCCTGTGTCATACTCCGCAAAGATACTTTTTTTTAACATTATTAAGAAAAAAAATAGATTATTAAGAAAAGTATCCCAAAAGACATAAAAAACGTAAATATCTGCATTGTTCAAAGCTAAAGCCGTTTGAATTCCAAAATAATACGACTACTTTTGGTGTGAGTCAGAACTCAAAAATAGATTTTGAGATTCGCTTTTTTATACATACCTTTGCAACTGTAGCTATTTAGACTCGTAACGGAGTCTGTTGTTAACGACAAGAGCAAAGTTTTCCCACGGGAAGCCTTGCTCTTTCTTTTAATACGGATGGTGTACATCTCCCACACACGAGTGACACAATAAATAGCTATAATATGTTAACAACAGACTACGTGTATGTCGGCATATTTGTACGGGCTCATTGGCGCTACCTGTAGCGTGATGAACCCCTGACCAGATCTTTTCTGGTGCTTATGCCCCCATCCGTTTGAGGCCATGCCTCCCTGAGCCACCCTCGCGGTGGCTCTTGTATTAATCTATGCACAAGGTCTAATCATATCCCGGGGACCTTGTGCACTGCAGTGCATACAGCCGCGATTTGCGCACAAGGTCCTCACCACTTCGTTAGACCTTGTGCACAAAAAACTCCGCCAGCGGACCTGGCGGAGATTTTTGTGTAGGTGAATCCGTTTACTGGATCTTCTGGCAACGGACGGAGCAGGCTTCCCTGTAATTGCGGGTCGCATTGTTGTTTCCCGTAGGGTAGTAAAGGGTATCCCCGTCATGGAAGGAGAAGCAGTAATTGCTGCCGACAGAGACCCAGTAGCAGGCGTGCCCGTTGTAGTTGTATCCGAACTTATTGTTTGCATACTGGTACATCGAGCCTGCAAGAGGATAGTACGATCCGTCAATATAGAATCCGTAAGGGAAAGTGGTCACCCTATAATTGCCGGTGCCGGTTTCGTTGGCGTTGCCGCCGGCCCACCAGGCATAGGTAGAGGTAGCGCTGCTGCCCGTAGAAGAAGAGTGGTTTACACCAGGAGAAACCGCATATCCGTAAGGGCAGGGGTCGTTGGCTCCTTTTTTCGGAGTAATGTCATAACCGCTTTGGTAGAAATTCCAATAAGCGTCTCCCACTGGGGCTGAAGTGGTGGCGTCAGTCGTGGTGAGAAGGGAGCAGGGCCACGTAATCAGGGATGTCAGGTATTGATAAGTATTTGCAGATATGGTGGAGCCTATTGTATAGCTGCTGCCGTTGACAGTGTAACTGGAGGGCCGGAACGTGTTGAAACTATCGGAAGAACCCGTCCATGTGCATGCTCCGCCGTTGCCGGGGATGGGGTTCTTGCTTCCCCACTGGTAATATAGCCCGAAGGTCAGGTATCCGTCTGCAGGGTCTGCCGACACGGCGCCA
>JAGAAY010000062.1 GCA_017615065.1 Bacteroidales bacterium
CGTTTTCATAAAACGTTGACACACAGCGAGATGTGTTTTACGCTTCCAAAATCGCAATTATTTTGCTACATTTGTGCAGCTATGGGAACGGAGAACTCATATGTGGATCTGGCAACGCTGCTGGCGGCCGTGAAGGATACGGTGGCGGAGGCGTTTCCCGTGCCTGTGTGGGTTAAGGCGGAGATTTCGTCGTGGAGCCCCAGGGCTAACGGGCACTGCTACCTGGAACTGAGCCAGAGCAGGGGAGGGAAGCTTGTAGCGCAAACAAGGGCGATGATATGGAGCTGGAAGTACCTGAGCCTGGAATCGTTTTTCGAGAAGGAAACGGGGCAGCAGCTGCAGGCCGGGCTCACGGTGCTGGTTCAGGTGAAAGTGAACTACAGTGAGCTGTATGGCGTTAGCCTTTATGTGGAGAACATAGACCCTGCGTTTACCCTGGGAGAAAAGGCCCTGGAGCGAAAGCGTATCATAGAGCGGCTGACCGCGCAGGGGTATATGGACATGCAGAAGGAGCTCGCCCTGCCGGACATTCCCCGCCACCTTGCAGTTATCACTTCCAAAACCGCCGCCGGTTATCAGGACTTCCGCAACCATCTGTTAAACAACGAGGAAGGATATGCGTTCGTGCTGCAGCTTTTCGAAGCGTCGATGCAGGGGGCGGACGCTCCGGAATCCATAGCCAGGGCCCTGCAGGAGGCATCGGAAAAGAATTTTGACGCAATCCTTATACTAAGGGGCGGCGGCTCTGAACTGGACCTTGCCTGTTTTGACGATGAAGATCTGTCGATAGCCATAGCAACATGCCCCGTGCCCGTTGTAACCGCCATCGGCCACGACAAAGACGTGCACATTGCCGATATGGTAGCCGGGCAGGCAGTGAAAACGCCCACGGCCCTGGCGGATCTGTTCATAGATGCATTCAGGGAACAGGACGAAAAGGCAAAAGATGCGGGTAACAGGATAGAGTCGGCCATACAGAAGCGGGTTGCCCGGGCGGAACTTGAGCTTCAGGGGAAGGATGCGGCAATTCATCGTACGGTTCAGCGCAGGCTCAGTGAGGCCCAGCAGGCGCTGGAGGCACGTTTCGGGCGCGTAAGAGTGGCTTTGCAAAGGCGGGTGGGCGCCATGGAAAGCCCGTTGCAGAGGAGCGTAAACCGTATCTCGAAGGGGCTCACGAGAAAAGTCTCGGACGCGGCCAGGCAGATGGACGGAGAGGCTCACAGGATAAAGTTCGCGGCAGGGGCGCGCCTTAGCACGGAGGTGTCCAAAATCGCCCTCAAGGAGGCTCTCATCAAGGCATCGGACCCCAGGAATATCCTCCAGATGGGCTACGTTCTGGTAACCGGCAAGGACAACAAGGTGCTCAAGACGGTGGACAGGGTGCACAGCGGGGACCATATCGGCGTTCGCTTCAGCGACGGCTCCCTCACCGCGAAGGTGGAAAACGTATACAGTGAAACAAAGGATCAGAATAAAACCAATATAGCATAATGGAAAACTTCGATTACGCAAAAGCGATAGCCGAACTGGACGAGATCGCCGCCAAGGTGGAAAATCCGGAAACCAGGCTTTCCGACATCGACGCCCTGGTGAGCCGCAGCAGGCAGCTCCTAAAGGACTGCCGCGAGTATCTCCGCACCGTGAAGGAAAAGGTGGATGCGCTGGATAAGGACTAGCGCCACCCTTCTGCTGCTCATTCTGTGCATTCCGCTGCACGGGCAGTACCGCTCACAGATAAACGCCGGCCTGTATCAGACTGATCCGCACCGGGACTCTGTGGGGAGGGTGAGCGAACTGCGCTCAAGATTCGGTGAGCAGCAGCTCCAGACGGGGCTGGGGCTCACTTTTGCAAAATGCTACAATGCTTTCAACCTGGGCGGTGGCATAAGGGAAGTCTCCTACAGGGACGGCACCGCCGTCATCGAAACAAACGGAAACTGGACTGCTTTCACGATGAGCAACTACATCATCGGCGGAAAAGGCCTGGAAAACGACGTTTCCAATAAAACATACCAGCACGAATACGGCCATTACCTTCAGAGTCAGGACCTTGGCAGGTATTATGTGATGCTCATCGCCATTCCCAGCATCATGAGCAAGGTAATCTACAGGGAAAACCATCATTTCAGCCCCACGGAGCAGGACGCAAACCGCCGGGGCTTCGATTATTTCACCCGGTACTACCCGGGGGAATTCACCTGGGACCACGAGTCAAATCCGGTCCCGGACCCCGGCTTCAATTACATCAGCCCCACGCGGTTCGACAAGGTAATCTTCGGGTTGAACCCCATTATCGGCACACTCGTCGGAGGAATAGCCCACGGGGCTCGGAAAAACCAGAATAATTGACTATATTAGCGCAAGCTAAAACTGCCGACCATATGAAGAAACAAATCTACCAAAGGGACCCGTACCTGATGCCGTTCAAGGCTGCAATCGACGCCCGGCATCAGAGAATCCTGGACATGCGCAGGCACATCGCCGGTAACGGTCTCCTCAAAGATGCAGTAAACAACCACGTGTTCTTCGGACTCCACCGCTGCGACGACGGCAGCTGGGTGTTCCGCGAGTTCGCCCCCAACGCAAACAAAATCTACCTCATCGGGGATTTCAACAACTGGAAAAGGGCGGAAGGATATGCCCTCAAACCCATCGGCGCAGGCAACTGGGAGCTCAAACTCCCGGAAATGATGCTCCATCACGGGGAACTGTACAAACTGTACATGGAATGGCCCGGCGGAGGAGGGGAGAGGCTCCCTTCATACGCCACCCGCGTGGTTCAGGACGATGTTACCAAAGTGTTCTGCGCCCAGGTGTGGGATCCGGCGGAAAAATACGTGTGGAAGCACGGCCACGCCGGTAAGCGCCCCAACCCCATGATTTACGAATGCCATATCGGCATGGCAACGGAAAAGGAAAAGGTGGGCACCTTCGACGAATTCCGCAAAGACGTCCTTCCCAGGGTTAAGCGCCTCGGTTACGACACCCTCCAGATAATGGCCCTCCAGGAGCATCCGTATTATGGCTCATTCGGCTATCAGGTGTCCAATTTCTTCGCCCTGAGTTCCCGTTTCGGCACTCCGGAAGAGTTCAAGAGGCTGGTCGATGAGGCCCATGCAAACGGCATCGCGGTGGTCATGGACATAGTGCACAGCCATAGTGTGGACAACGAGGCGGAAGGCCTCTCCATGTTTGACGGCAGGGAAGACCTCTACTTCTACAAAGGCGACCAGGGCCGGCATCCCGCCTGGGGCTCCCGCTGCTTCGATTATGGCAAGGACGAAACAAAATACTTCCTCCTCTCCAACGTGAAATACTGGATGGAGGAATACCATATCGACGGTTTCCGCTTCGACGGCGTAACCTCCATGCTGTACTGGGACCACGGCTTGGGCAAGGCCTTCGGCGATTATAACCTCTACTTCAACGAGGGGGTCGATGAGAACGCGGTAACCTACCTCGCCCTGGCCTGCCAGCTGGTGAAGGAAATGAATCCCAACGGCTTCAACATCGCAGAAGACGTGTCCGGGATGGCCGGCCTTGCCGCACCGTTCGACGAGGGCGGCGTGGGCTTCGACTTCCGCATGGCAATGGGCGTGGCCGATAATTGGATCAAGTGGATCAAGGAGCTCTCCGACGAGCAGTGGAGCGTGGGCGAAATCTGGTGGCAGCTCACCAACAAGAGGGCCGATGAAAAGACCGTCTCCTATGCGGAATGCCACGACCAGGCGCTTGTGGGCGACAAAACCCTAATCTTCCGCCTCATGGACAAGGAGATGTACTTCAGCATGAACACTGAATCACAGAACCCCATTGTGGACCGCGGCATAGCCCTGCATAAAATGATACGCCTTGTAACGGCCGCAACGGCCGGGAACGGCTATCTGAACTTCATGGGCAACGAATTCGGCCATCCTGAATGGATCGATTTCCCCCGCGAAGGGAACGGCTGGTCGTTCAAGCACGCCCGCCGTCAGTGGTCGTTGGAGGAGCCGGATTATCTGCGCTACAGCTACCTCCGGAATTTCGACGAGGCGATGGTGCATCTTATCCGCGGCGAGAAGATCCTTTCCGCCGCGCCGGAACTGCTGGTGCAGGACGAGGAAAAGAAAATCTTGATTTTCTTGCGTAAAAACTGTATCTTTGCGCTGAATTTTTCGGCCACCGGTTCGTTTGCCGATTATGGCTTCGCCGCACCGGAGGGGGAATGGGAGGATGTCCTTAACACCGACGAGGCCCGTTTCAACGGCTTCGCGCGCGTGGAAAAAGGCCAGCACCATTTCACCGTGGCGGAAAAATCACCCAACGGAAACCCGCGCTACGGCAGTACCCTTTACCTGTATCTGCCGGCCAGATGCGCACTGGTCCTGAAGAAAGTATAACTATCGATATTTATGGCTTTTCTGAAATTCAACAAGTCCGAGCTGGTGAACCTCTCCTACTCGCTCAAGAGGGAAATCATACTCGCCTCGAAGACCGGAGCCTACTGCAACACGTCCATCGTAACGTGCAACACAAGGCGCTACCACGGCCTTCTCGCAGCTCCCGTAGAGAGCTTCGGCGGGTACCGCTACCTTCTTCTGTCGTCGCTGGACGAGAGCCTCACCCTCCGCGGCAAGCGCTTCAACCTTGGCATCCACTGCTACGGCGACAAGTATGAACCCCGCGGACACAAGTACATCGTGGATTTCGATGCGGATCCCGTACCGCGCATCACCTACAAGATAGGTGAGATGGTATTCTCGAAGAGCCTGGTGCTGGCCCCGGACCAGAACCAGATCCTCATCAAGTACGAACTGGAGAAGGCCCCGGCAAGGGTAAAGCTCACCCTTACCCCGTTCCTTGCCTTCCGCCGCGTTCACGACCTCACAATGGAGAACGCCCAGGCCCGTACCGACTATGACGATATCCCCGGCGGCGTGGCCTACAACATGTACGAAGGCTTCCCGGACCTTAACCTGCAGATCAGCAGGAAGGCGGAATACCGTCATTCCCCGGTGTGGTACAAGGGAGTAACCTATTCCGACGAAATGCGCCGCGGCTTCGACTGCAGGGAAGACCTTATGGTTCCCGGCAGCTTCGAGCTCACCCTGGCGGCAGGGGAGAGCGTGGTGGTATCGGCCACTGCAGGCGCCCCCGTGGCTCCTGCGGGCCTCAGCCGCAAATTCACCGCAACGGTGGAGAAGATCGGCCCCATCACCTCCTTCCACGACCAGCTGGTCAAATCGGCCGACAGCCTTATCCGCATACAGAACGGCAGGAAGAAAATCGTTGCCGGTTATTCCTGGCTGTACACCGGTCTCCTGAGGGAAACCCTGGAATCCCTGGCCGGCCTCACCCTCTACGGCAAGCACAGCCCCGCGGAATTCGAGGAAATCCTGGACAACCTGATTGCCGATGAGCAGGAGCGCCTCTTCCGCCGCACAACCCAGGTGGAGGCTCCCATCTACATGGCCGTCACGCTCCAGCAGTATATCGCATACGGCGCCAACGCCAAGAAGGTGTGGGCAAAGTATGGCAAGACAATGAAGGGAATCATCGAGAGCTACCTCCCCGGCTGCAGGCAGGAGGTGGCGATGCATCCCAACGGCCTTCTCTGGGCCCAGATGGACGGCGTTGCCCTGAGCTGGATGAACGCCTATGTGAACGGCCGGGCCGTAACGGAAAGGGCCGGCTACCAGGTGGATACCAACGCCCTCTGGTACAACGCAATCTGCTTCGCCATCGAGATGGACGGTCCCAAATCGGCATTTACAAAACGCTGGACCCCGATCAAGGAACTCATCGAAAAGAGCTTCCAGCCCACCTTCTGGAATGCCGATCTCGGCTTCATGGCCGATTATGTGGACAACGCAGGCCAGCATCTGGAACTCCGTCCCAACATGCTGTGGGCCGTGTCCCTGGATTACATCGCGGTTTCTGACGAAGTTGTGAGCGAAGTCATGCGCGTTGTGAACTCGGAACTCGTAACCCGCCGCGGCATCCGCTCCCTGAGCCCCCGCGACGTACGCTACAAGGGCGTATACGAAGGCTCCCAGATAGAACGCGACCTTGCATACCACAACGGCTGCGCATTCCCGTTCCTGCTGGCACAGTACTGCTATGCCAGCTTCAGGATGATGGGCAGCGGCTTCATCAAGAGGGCCGAATGGCTCACCGAAGGCTTCTACGAGGATCTGTCCAAGCACGGCGTGGGCGCATTCTCGGAACTTTACGACGGCGATCCGCCCCACGAGGCGCACGGCGTCATCTCATCGGCCATGACAACGGCCGCTCTTCTGAACGTTAACAGGCTTATCGCTAAATACAGGGAGGAATAAAGATGAGAGTACTGATGTTCGGCTGGGAGTTTCCTCCCCATATCGCCGGCGGTCTGGGAACCGCTTGCGAAGGCATAGTGAAAGGTCTTGCATACAACGGAGTGGAAACGCTCTTCGTGATGCCGTCCGCTTCGGGCGATGAAGACCAGAGCGCAACAACCATCATCAACGCATCGGACGTTGAGGTGGACACTGTTTCGGAGAGCGTGGAAGAATACCTGGACAAGGTGAAATTCATCCACATCGGCACAAACATGGTCCCGTATGCAGATCCGGAAGAATTCTCCCGCCTCGTGGAAGAAGACCGCAGGCGCCAGGTGAAGGATTTCTCCATCAGCTATGGCCAGAAATACAAATTCTCCGGCAAGTACGGAGCCAACCTGATGGAAGAAGTCGCCCGCTACGCCATGGTGGGCGGCACAATCGCCATGCAGCGCAAGGATGAGTTCGATGTCATCCACGCACACGACTGGCTTACATATTACGCCGGCATCGCCGCAAAGGAACTCACCGGCAAGCCGCTGGTAATCCACGTGCACGCCACCTCCTTCGACCGCGGCAGCGTAGACAACATTGACACCCGCGTCTTTGCAATCGAGAAGAAGGGCATGGAGATGGCCGACAGGGTGGTCACCGTGAGCGACCTCACCCGCAATATCGTCATCAACCGCTACGGAATCGACGCTTCCAAGGTGGTCACCGTCCACAATGCGGTTGACTTCAGCGGAAGGGAGAATCTGGAAGTGCAGCGCGGAGTGAAGGAACCCGTGGTTACTTTCCTTGGCCGTATCACTTACCAGAAAGGCCCGGAATACTTCATCGAGGCCGCTGCAAAGGTGCTCAAGCGCACCAAGAACGTGCGCTTCGTGATGGCCGGCAGCGGCGACATGATGAACCGCTGCATCCGCCACGCCGCAAGGCTGGGCATATCGGACCGCTTCCATTTCACCGGCTTCCTCCGCGGAATGGACGTGCAGAAGATGTTCGCCCTGTCGGATGTGTACATCATGCCTTCCATCTCGGAGCCTTTCGGCATTTCCCCGCTGGAGGCGATGCGCACGGGCGTTCCGTCCATCATTTCCAAGCAGTCCGGCGCGGCAGAGGTCCTGAAATACGCCTTCAAGGTGGATTTCTGGGATGTTGACGCCATTGCCGATGATATCTACGCCCTGCTCAGTTACCCCGCCCTGGCGGACTTCAGCAACCGCATGGGCTTCGACGAGGTGAACGCCCTCAAATGGAACGGCGCCACCGCAAAACTCAAGAAAGTTTACGAATCCGTTGTAAAATAAAGCAATATGGCAACAAAGAGTATATGCCTGTATTTCCAGGTCCATCAGCCCACCCGTCTTCGCCTGTACAGATTTTTCGATATCGGCAAGGATTCCCATTATTATGACGACTTTGCCAACAGGACCATCCTGCGCCGCGTAGCCCAGAAGTGCTACCTGCCCATGAACCAGCTCATGCTGGATCTCGTGAAGCAGTACAAGGGCAAGTTCAAGATCGCATACTCCATTTCCGGTTCCGCCCTGGACCAGTTCCAGAGGTTCGCTCCGGAGGTGATCGAGTCGTTCCGCGCCCTTGCCGCCACCGGCAAGGTGGAATTCCTTGCGGAAACGTATAACCACTCGCTTGCATCCCTTGCATCGGAATCCGAGTTCGAGCATCAGGTGAAGAAGCATGCCGCAAAGATCGAGGAACTCTTCGGCGTAACTCCCACCGCATTCCGCAACACGGAGCTCGTGTACTCCAACGGCATTGGCGAGGAAGTATATGCGCTTGGCTACAAGACCATGCTCACGGAGGGCGCCCGCCACATCATGGGTTGGAGAAGCCCCAACTTCGTGTACACCGCGGAAACCCAGCCTCGCCTGAAACTCCTCCTCCGCAACTACAACCTGTCGGACGACATCGCCTTCCGTTTCTCCAACAAGGGTTGGGAAATGTGGCCCCTCACCGCCGACAAGTATGTGAACTGGCTCAAGGAAAGCGCCAAGGACGATGAGATCATCAACCTGTTCATGGACTACGAGACCTTCGGCGAGCACCAGAGCGCGGAAAGCGGCATCTTCGACTTCATGAAGGCCCTTCCCGGAGCAGTGCTTGAAGACGGCACCTTCTCCTTTGTAACTCCCACGGAGGCCACCAAGAAGCACAAGTCCATCGGCGACCTGGATGTGGAAGATCCCATCTCCTGGGCCGATGAAGAGCGCGACGTTACCGCATGGCTGGGCAACGAGCTCCAGCAGGAAGCATTCAACAAGGTGTATGCGATGACGGAGAAACTCTCCATCGTGAACGATCCGGACCTGTGGGAAGACTTCGGCCACCTTCAGGAGAGCGACCATTTCTACTATATGTGCACCAAGTTCTTCAGCGACGGCGAAGTACACAAATATTTCAACCCGTATGATACACCGTACGAGGCGTTCATCAACTACATGAACGTGATTTCCGACTTCCAGATCCGTCTGGACGAGAAACGTGCGGCGCTGGATGTGAAAGAGACAGTGCAGAAAGAGCTGAAGAAAGTGAAGAAAACCAAATGAAAGAGAAAATACTGAACCCCGACTACCTGTTCGAAGTAAGCTGGGAAGTTTGCAATAAGGTAGGAGGAATCTATACCGTTATCGCCACCAAGGCCCTGCATCTCCAGTCGCAGCTGGGCAGGCATCATATCCTGGTGGGACCGGACGTGTGGATGCACAGGGCATCCAATCCGGACTTTATCGAAGACCCCCTTCTTTACCGTTCCTGGAAACTCCAGGCGGAGAAAGAAGGGCTCCGTCTGCGTATCGGCAAATGGAACATCCCCGGCAAGCCCCTTGCCATCCTGGTGGACTTCAAGCCCCTCCTCACCCAGTGCGACGAAATCCTGGGCGAATACTGGAAGGAATTCGGAGTGGACTCCATTACCGGCAACTGGGACTACAAGGAGTGCGCGCTGTTCGGCTACACCGCAGGCAAGGTGATAGAGAGTTTCTGCACCTTCAACCTGCAGGGAACCGAGAATGTCGTGGCCCAGTTCCACGAATGGCAGACCGGCGCCGGCGTGCTTGAGCTCCGTCGCTCCAAACTTCCCGTTGCAACCGTGTTCACAACTCATGCAACCGTGGTGGGCCGGTGCCTGGCCGGCAACAATCTGCCCCTTTACGAGCAGATGTCTTCCTACAACGGAGATGAGATGGCACGCCGCTTCAACGTAACGGCCATGCACTCCCTGGAGAAGAAGGCCGCCCAGAATGCCGATATCTACACCACAGTGAGCGAAATCACGGCCAAAGAGTGCGGCCAGTTCCTGGAGCGCCCCGTGGACATAGTGACTCCCAACGGCTTTGAGAACAGTTTCACTCCTGCCGATGACAAGGAGTACGAGAAACTGCACGATGCGGCGCGTGAGCGCCTTGTGCAGGTGGCGGCCGCAATGGGCGGCGAGCCCGTGCCGGACAATGCGATATTCATCGGCATAGGCGGAAGGTACGAGTACCGCAACAAGGGTATAGACGTCTTCATCGACGCACTTGACAAGTTGAACCGTTCCGGCTACGACGGCCGCCCGGTGCAGGCTTTCATCATGATCCCTTCCGGTCATAACGGCCCGGACAAGGCTGTGGCCGCAAAGCTGGAAAACGGCATGGTGGACGGCTATACCACCCAGGTTACCCACTACCTCCAGAACCCGGATTACGACATAATCACCCGCAGGCTCCGCGAAATCGGCCTTGTGAATACCCTGGGCGACAAAGTGAAGGTGTTCTTCGTGCCTTCGTACCTGAACGGCAACGACGGGATCTTCAACATGAAGTACTATGACATCCTCTGCGGTCTGGACCTGGCTCTGTTCCCTTCCTATTACGAGCCGTGGGGCTATACCCCGCTGGAGGCGCTGGCATTCCGTATCCCCACCCTCACAACCACGCTTGCCGGATTCGGTATGTGGGTGAGGGGCCATTACGGCAAGGAGCACCCCGGCATCACCGTGCTGGACCGCAACGATTCGGATTACTTCGATGTTGTGGACGGCGTGGTGGCGCGCATCCGCGAGATCGCGTCGCTGGATAAGGAAACCCGCCCCGCATACCGCGAAAACGCCCGCGAAGTGGCGCAGATCGCCCTGTGGGACAATCAGATAGTGTATTACCAGAAAGCTTACTCCGCAGCACTTGGGAAAGTGGAAGCCAACCGGAGCAGCTATATAACGAAAGACAAGACAATGGAATATTCAAAGACAGATATCATCAACCCCAGCTGGAGGTCGATCCTTGTGACAAGGCATCTTCCCGAGAAGCTTTCCCGCCTGGAGAAGCTGTCCAAAAACCTCTGGTGGTGCTGGAATGAGAGCGCCAAGGACCTGTTCAAGTCCATCGACCCCGAAGTATGGCACACTTCCGGCCATAATCCGCTGGTGGTACTTGACACCGTGAGCATCAAGAGGTTCCAGCAGCTGTCGGAAGACAAGGACTTCCTTGCCAGGATGAAGGCCGTGCTGGACGAGTTCGATGAATACATGGCCCAGAAGGCAAAGCGCACCGCTCCGTCGGTAGCATACTTCTGCATGGAGTACGGCCTTGACACGTCGCTCAAGATCTACTCCGGCGGCCTGGGCATCCTTGCAGGCGATTACCTCAAGGAAACGTCCGACATGAACGTGAACCTTGTGGCGGTGGGCCTGCTGTACCGCTATGGCTACTTCACCCAGGTGATTTCCGGCCAGGGTTATCAGGAGGCGCATTACGACGCTCAAGATTTCACAAAGATCCCCGCAACTCCCGTGTTTGACAAGGACGGCAGCTGGATGACCACATCAGTGGCATTCCCCGGCCGTAACCTCACCGCACGCATCTGGAAGGTGGAGGTGGGCCGTACCGACCTGTATCTGCTGGATACCGACTGGGAAGGCAACCGCGCGGAAGACCGCGAAGTTACCTACCACCTCTACGGCGGCAACTGGGAAAACCGTCTCAAGCAGGAACTCCTGCTGGGAGTGGGCGGTATCCGCGCCCTGCGCAAGCTTGGAATCGACACTCAGGTATATCATTGCAATGAGGGTCATGCCGCATTCATCGGCCTGGAGCGCCTGCGTGAGTATATCGAGAAGGATCATCTCTCGTTCACCGAGGCTCTGGAGGTGGTGAGGGCAAGCTCCCTGTTCACCACGCATACTCCGGTTCCCGCCGGCCACGATGCCTTCGAGGAGGGCCTCCTGCGCCAGTATATCGGCCATTATCCCAAGCGCCTGCGCATTGACTGGGAAACACTTATGTCGATGGGCAAGGACAATCCGCTGGATCTGAGCGAAAAGTTCTCAATGAGCAACCTCGCCGCCAATATTTCGCAGAACGTGAACGGCGTGTCGATGCTGCACGGAAAGGTGAGCCAGGACATTTTCTCGCATATGTATCCCGGATATCTGCCGGAGGAACTGTATGTGAGCTATGTTACAAACGGCGTGCACTATCCCACCTGGGCCGCTCCTGAATGGAAGCCGGTTCACGCGGGTGTGTTCGGTCCTGAGTTCGCCACCCACCACTACGACAAGAAATGCTTCGAAGGCATTTACAAAGTGTCCGACGATGTGGTATGGAACACGAAGAAAACGCTCAAGCGCAAGCTCATCGCATTCCTTCGCGAGCGTCTGCAGGACAAGAGCGTATCCAACCACTACAGTCCGTCGCAGATTGTCACCATCCTTGAGAACCTGCGCGACGATGTGCTCACCATCGGCTTTGCCCGCCGTTTCGCAACTTACAAGAGGGCAACCCTGCTGTTCAGGGACCTGGACCGTCTGGACAAGATCGTGAACGATCCCGTGCGTCCGGTTCAGTTCCTGTTCGCCGGCAAGGCACATCCTGCCGACAAGGCCGGCCAGGACCTCATCAAGGAAATCGTGGACATCTCCAAGGATCCCCGCTTCATCGGCAGGATCGTGTTCGTTCCCGGATACGATATCACGCTGGCAAAGCGCCTGGTCCAGGGCGTGGATGTGTGGATGAACAATCCTACCCGTCCCCAGGAGGCTTCCGGTACTTCGGGAGAAAAGGCTGCGATGAACGGCACAATGCACTTCTCGGTGCTGGACGGCTGGTGGGTTGAAGGCTATAAGGAAGGCGCCGGCTGGGCACTGCCCATCGAACAGGCGTATGACGACAACAACTTCCAGAACGAGCTTGACGCCGCCACCATCTATCAGATCATCGAGAACGATATCGCCCCCGCATATTACAATGTGGATCCGGCAACCGGCCGCAGCAGCGAATGGGTTGGCTTCGTAAAGAACACCATCGCCCAGGTGGCGTGCAATTTCACAACCAACAGGATGCTCAGCGACTATATGTCGCAGTATTATGCCCCTCAGGCGGAGCGTGCGGAAAAGGTGAAGGCCGATGACTACGCGCTCGCGCGCGAAATATCTGCATGGAAGGCGCACGTGCGTAAGGAATGGGAGAATGTGGCCCTGCTTTCCAGGACAATTCCCCAGACTTCCTACGACCTCACGGAATCCAGCCAGCTGCACACGGAGTTCGAGCTTCAGCTGGGCGGCCTCAAGCCGGAGGAAGTGGGCGTAGAGCTCATCTTCGCCCGCATGGATGCCCGCAACAAGCCGCACATCGTGCTTGTGAAGGAATTCGAGCCCAAGGAGTTCTCCGGCGGCATATGCAAGTATGAGGTGACGGTTCTGCCGGAGCAGACCGGTGCCTATCAGGTGGGCGCCCGCGTGTTCGCAAAGAACCCGCTCCTGCCTCACCGTCAGGACTTTGAGTGCGTGAAGTGGCTGTAGAGCCGATTTGTCATTTCGAGCGTAGTCGAGACCTGAGTTTACGAAAGATAGCTTTAGCTAAAATCTCATGCCTATCGCCACAATCGGCTTCTTCGACGGAGTACACCTTGGCCACCGCCAGGTAATCGAGACTCTGGTCTCCCGCGCCCGCGCTACGGGTCGGGAGGCCTTGGTCATTACCTTCTGGCCCCACCCCCGCGCCGTCCTTCAGCAGGACGCCCGTGAGCTACGCCTCCTCACCGCCCTGGAAGAGAAGAAGCAGATGCTCCTCTCTCTTGGCGTAGACCGCGTTGAGGTGCTTCCCTTCACCCGCCGCCTTGCCTCATTAACTGCGCAACAGTTTGTAGACGAGGTGCTTATCGGCAAGTTCGGCGTCGAAGCCCTTGTGGCGGGATATGACAACAAAGTGGGCTCCGACGGCAAGCCGGTGGTGCAGATTAAAGGCTTGGAAATAATCTGCACGGATGAAATCAGTTCAAAAGACCATATTTCTTCTACGGTAATTCGGAAGAAACTGGAAGAGGGAAAGGTGGAAGAGGCAGGGGAGATGCTCGGATACGGGTACACGCTCAAGGGAGTTGTGGTTGCGGGAAACAGGTTGGGGCGCACCCTTGGGTATCCCACGGCGAACATGAAACTCTACGAGCCCCTGAAACTGGTGCCCGGAAACGGAGTGTATGCAGTTGACGTTGAGGTGCTTGGGCAAAAGTACAAGGGTATGACGAACATCGGCACCCGGCCCACTGTGGGCGGCAAATCCATCACAATCGAAACCCACATCCTTGACTTCGACGAAGACATCTACGGCCTTCCCCTCACCATTACCTTCCGCCGCCGCGTCCGCGACGAAATCCACTTCTCCTCCATCGACGCCCTCAAATCCCAACTTGCCCTGGACGCTTTGTGTATCAAAACGTTACTCCCGAATACTAGGTTATAAGTTTTTTGCATATATTTGCAAAGATTCTGAATAATCTCTGTTGCACTGATGCAAGAATAATGGGAATGTGGATTTAATAGTCTATTTCCTTAACGCTTAACCATGAAAGTAAATAAAATATACTATTTGTTAATAATTGCGTCTTTTGCAATAATATCTGCCTGTGATAAGGAGGGCAAGCAGGTTGTAACCGGAATCAGTATAAGTAAGAAATCGTTTCTGCTGACGGCAGGGGAGATAGAAGGTGTGTGGATCACCTTTGAGCCTAATGGCTCTACGGATAAAGTTACCTGGGTGTCTTCCGATAATGAGATTGCCACAGTGTCAGAGAGTGCGTATATGCCTTCGAAAGCCAAAATCAAAGCCATTGGCCCTGGGCATGCCGTTATTTCTGCTCTTGTAGGGGACCTAAAGACAGAGTGCAGTGTGAGTGTTGCCGTTGTTCCGAAAGGAGCGGTAGACTTGGGGGTAATTATCCAAAGGGAAGATGGGAGTTGGTATAGGTTATTCTGGGCCGAATCCAATCTTTGCGAAAGCGGATTAAGCAGTAATCCTGAGGATTACGGCGATTATTATTCTTGGGGAGAACTTGTACCGCACTACACAAGTTTGGAGCCTTTGACGTGGAGAGATGGCAAGACTGGATATAACTGGTCATCATACAAGTGGGGCAATGATGATAAAGTAATTAGGTATTGTCCTTTGGACAAACAGGATAAATGGGGCGGTTCGGGCAATCCGGACAACAAAGTAGAGTTCAAAGACTATGATTATGTTGATGACGCCGCGAGAGCAACGTTAGGAGGAAACTGGCGCATACCTACTGACTACGAATGGAGAGAGTTGGAAAGGCAGTGTTCTGTTTGGATGAACACATATAGCGAGACAGGAGTGGGAGGCAGAGTTTATCAAGGCAAATATGGTTTCTCAAGCACAAGCATTTTTCTCCCTGCTGCAGGATACTGGACTTATGACGGAAAACATGATGTCAATGTGTGTGGCAACTACTGGACATCATCTCTTTATACGGAGTTATCAAATTCTCCGGTATGTGCAGGAAGCTTGCATTTTTCTCTAGAACCCCAGTCACTGGTGCCCGTTGCCCGTTATAACGGATTCTCTGTGCGACCTGTTACGGAGGGTATCACTGAAAAGCCTTGATTTCAAAAGGATTAATCCGATGCACATATTGTCCTGGACGCTTTGAATTGTAAAAAGTAATTGCTACCTTTGTGAGCAGAAGAAGGCGGCGGCCGTTAGCGGTCGTCGGCTAATTTTTTGACGACGAAAAACAGAACGAACACTAAGACATGGCATTAGAGTACATGACTCAGGCGGGTTACGATAAGCTGAAGAAGGAACTCGCCGATGCACTGGCCCAGAGGCCGGTAATATCCGCAGCGATTGCGGAGGCTAGGGAAAAGGGAGACCTTTCCGAGAATGCGGAGTACGACGCTGCGCGCGATGCGCAGGGTCTTCTGGAGGTGAAGATTGCCCGTCTCAAGGAGAAGGTTACCAACGCCCGCGTTATTGACGAATCCAAGCTTTCCACGGATACCGTACAGCTGCTTTCCAAGGTGAAAGTGGAGAACATGGCCAACAAGATGGTCATGCAGTTCACCATAGTAGGGGAGAACGAGGCCGATTTCTCAAAGGGCCTGCTTTCCGCATCCACCCCCATCGGCAAGGCTCTCATCGGCCATGCAAAAGGCGATGTGGTTGAGGCTCATGTCCCCAGCGGCGTTATGAAATTCAAGATTCTCGAGATTGCGCTTTAGCTTATGGCAACCATTTTCACACGAATCGCTGCCGGCGAAATCCCTTCCTTCAAAGTTGCGGAGAACGAGGATTTTTACGCCTTCCTCGACATCGCCCCCCTGGCCAAGGGCCATACCCTGGTAATCCCCAAGCACGTGGAGGACGACTATATTTTCCACCTCCCGGAGGATGTGTATGCCGGCCTCACCGCCTTTGCCCGCGAAGTGGCAATCGCCCTCAAGGCCGCCGTGCCCTGCAAAAGGGTGGGAGTAGCTGTGCTTGGAATGGAAGTTCCCCATACCCACATCCACCTCGTCCCTCTCCAGAGCGAGGCGGATCTGGATTTCCGCAAGCCCAAACTCCAGCTTCCCGCGGAGGAAATGAAAGCCATTGCAGATTCAATCCTGAAGGAGTATGAAAAGAAGTAGCATTATAGCGTTTTTGCTTATCCTGGCAGCCTGCACTCCTAAAGCCGTTATTGAAGGCACCCTGAAGGAAACTTCCGGTGCTCCTGTGGTGGTAAAACTCATGGACGTGGATCGCTATCAGGTGCTGGATACCTTACGCACATCGGCCGATGGCAAGTTCAGCTATTCCATGGCCGTGGAGAAAGGCCAGCCGCAGTTCGTTGACCTTTATTACGGAGAATACCGTATCGCGTCGCTTCTGCTTCAGCAGGGGGATAAGATTAAGGTGGTTTCGGATACTCTTGGCGCCTATACGGTGTCGGGTTCCGACGAATGCCGTCTTCTCCAGAAAGTGCAGGCCGATTATTTCCGTTTCCTGTACGACCTGGGCGGTCTCACCAGCCTTGCCGCAACCGGAGAAAACCTTAACGGAGCCATCTCCAGGCACTATATCGACTATTATCGCGGCCGTATCGCGTATGTGATGTCGCATTCTCATTCGCTCACGGTAGTGCCGGTTCTTCTGCAGCAGGTGGAAGAAGGTGTTCCCGTGTTCAGCCAGGCCACGGACGGAATGATTTTCCGTAATATCGCGGATTCTCTGAAGATGGATTATCCGGAATCCAAGTATGTCAAGGCCATCGAGAAGGAAGCGGAACGCCGCCTTTCCCTGATGGAACTGGATACAAGGATTATGAATGCGCCTCAGGTGGGCTTCCCGGACATCGAACTCCCGGACATGGACGCCAAGGTTTCCAAACTGTCCAATGTGGAAGGCAAGGTTGTCATGGTGTACTTCTGGGCCACCACCGCAGAGCTTAACATGTTCAATCTGGAAACCCTCATTCCCGTCTACGAGAAGTATCACGGCAAAGGCCTGGAAATCTATGCCGTATCTCTGGATGTGGACAAGACGGAATGGGCCGCCGTGGTGCGCAACCAGAAGCACCCCTGGGTGAATGTCTGCGACATCCGCGGCATCGCCTCCCCGTACATCGGCCTGTGGGGCGTCCAGACCCTGCCCACCGTATTCTTCATCATCGACGGTGAAATCGACCCGAATGCGAACGTCCGCAAGCCGGAGGACATCGACAGATACCTTGCAGGAAAGCTAAAATAGTTTTACCTGATCCTCTAAGACCGTGCAGTTTTCACTGCCGGTCTTTTTTTATATCCCCGCATAAGTGCTCCCGAAGGTACATTGCCCGACACCTTCAGGCGCATTTTGCGGCCTTTTTGCTCCCGAAGGTCCACTGCCCGGCACCTTCAGGCGCACTGCTCCTTCTGCTGGTTTATTGGGTGGCACCCAACTAGTTGAGGCTCAGCGAGTTCCTTGTTTATGGGTGCAATTTTTGTTGCACCCATAAACACGTATCTTGCTCATATACAACTACATAGCCGCCACCTTTTTTGGGGGGGCAGTGCGGGTGTGGTTGGGAGTCGGGCGCAAAGGCCCAATGGAGAAAGGTCAGAACAGTTTCTTCTGCGAGACGGTGGCGATGAAGTCCTTGAGGTAGAACGGTTCGAAGTAGGCAACGTCTTCGAACTGTTTTTTGTTGTAGGCTTCGGTGGCGAGGGTGGCCATTGCGGTGGCTTTGGGGAAGGTTTGGAGGAAGCAGGTGAGGGGAGATTTCTCGACTGCGCTCGAAATGACAAGTTCGGGCCTGGAGAGGGGTTCGCGGCACTTGTCGGCAGCGTCGCCGATGTAGAGGACGGAGGCGGTGGGGGCGATTTCGGCGGCGAACGAGTCACGGTCGATGATGCGGGGGGCAATGTCGGTGAGGCGTTTGCCGGTGCCGTCGTAGACTGCGGTGTACACTTCCATGCGGCGGGCGTCTATCATGGGGACGATGAAGTCGAAATGGCCTTCCCGGACGCCCTGGGCGGCGAGGATGTCAAGGGTGCCGATGCCGATGAGCGGGATTCCCGCGCCGAAGGCTATGCCCTTGGCGGTGGAAACGCCCACGCGGAGGCCTGTGTACGAGCCGGGGCCCTTGCTCACGCAAACGGCGTCGCAGTCGCAGGCCTTGAGACCGACCTGCTCCAGCATCTGCTTGACAAAAGGAGCCGTCATGGCGGCCTGCGAGCGGGGTTCGTCGCTTTCCAGCGAGCAGATTATGCGCCCATCTTCCACTATTGCCGTGGACAGCATCGAGGCGGCGGTTTCTATGAGGATGAGTCTTGCCATGGAGAGGCTATGATTGCATGAGAAGTTGCTTGAGGTAGGGGAACACGATGTATCCTGCGTCCTTGAGGAAAGTGTAAACGCCGGAATTCTTGACCAGAGGGCTTTCCGTTAAGGAAAACTGGGTGTTCAGCGTGTCAAATGAAATAACCAGCGGGCTCAAAAGCAGCGCCGTGACGATGCAGCCGGCCAGTACGCCAAGAAGCTTGTCTACCCAGCCGATAAGGGAGGTGCGGATAACCTTGCAAAGCAGTTTGGTGATAAACAGTACGCCAAGACTTACGGCCAGCAGGATAACGATGAAAGATATCACTCCCAGAAGTGTATCCGATGCGTCGATATAAGGCCGCAGCCATCCGCTCACGAGAGCCGAAAAATGATAGGCCGCCCATACTCCTGCAATCAGCCCGGCTAGTGCCAGCAGCTGCTCCAGAAAGCCTTTTTTCAACCCCCGCAAAATGGCAGGGATAAAGCAGGCGAGGAGTATGATGTCTAAGCCGTTCATTTATTGGGGCGCTACGTTTTTTTTGTACCGTTAAAATTCGTATATTTGCGGATTAATATTGCAAAAATAGCCAAAAAATATGACATTCAAAGAATATAAGGGGCTGGACCTCACCGCTACGGGCGCGCAGGTGCTCGAGCGATGGAAGGCCTCCCATGCCTTTGAGCGCTCGATGGAGATACGCAGCGGAGCGCCGGAGTTCATTTTCTTCGAAGGTCCCCCTTCGGCCAACGGCATGCCTGGCATCCATCATGTGATGGCCCGTTCCATCAAGGACGCCGTGTGCCGCTACAAGACCATGACGGGATACAAGGTGCGCCGCCGCGCCGGCTGGGACACCCACGGCCTTCCCGTGGAACTGGGAGTGGAGAAGAAACTGGGCATCACCAAGGCCGACATCGGCACAAAAGTGAGCGTGGAAGAGTACAATGCCACCTGCCGCAAGGAAGTTATGAAGTACACCCGCGAATGGGTGAACATGACGGAGCGCGTGGGCTACTGGGTGGACATGAACGACCCTTATATTACCTACGACAACCGCTACATCGAGACTCTGTGGTACCTCCTCAAGAAGATGTACGACAAGGGTCTCCTGTACAAGGGATATACAATCCAGCCGTACAGCCCCACCGACGGCACCGGCCTGAGCTCCCACGAGCTCAACCAGCCCGGCTGCTACAAGGACGTGAGCGACACCACCGCCACCGTGCAGTTCGAGATCATCAAGGACGGCCTTTCTCAGCCGCTATACGGCACGGAAACCGTTCCCGCCTACTTCCTGGCGTGGACAACTACACCCTGGACACTCCCTTCGAACACCGCACTCTGCGTGGGCCCCAACATCGAGTATGTGAGGGTGCTTTCTTTCAACCCATACACGGGTGAGCCCGCAGTGTACGTCCTCGCGAAAGACCTTGTGGGTGCCTGGTTCCAGGATAAGGGCAAAGACCTGCCTCTTGAAAGCTATCAGAAGGGCGACAAAATCGTCCCCTGGAAGCTGCTGGACGGCGTATTCAAAGGTTCGGAACTGGTGGGTATCCGCTATCACCAGCTCATTCCCTGGTTCAAGCCGGACGGCGATGCCTTCCGCGTAATCCCCGGCGATTATGTGACCACATCGGACGGTACCGGCATCGTGCACATCGCCCCCACTTTCGGTGCGGATGATAAGCGCGTGGCCGCCGCCGCAGGCATCGTGGGTATCATGCCCATCGACAAGGACGGCAATCCCCAGGCACAGGTGGACAGGCAGGGCCGCTTCTTCCGCATGGAGGATCTGGACCCCGCATACGCCGCAACGGTGGATCCCTCCTACAAGGAATATGCAGGCCGATATGTCAAGGCCGGCTACAAGAAATACTTCGAGAAGGAAGACGAGGAAGGCACCCTGGATATCGACCTCTGCGTAATGATGAAGGCCGATGGCCGCGCGTTCCGCATCCAAAAGCACGTGCACAACTACCCGCACAGCTGGCGCACAGACCTTCCGGTGCTGTACTATCCGCTGGATTCCTGGTTCATCAAGGCTTCGGCAGTGAAGGATCAGATGGTGGAGCTGAACAAGCAGATCACCTGGAAGCCCGCCAGCACCGGCACAGGCCGCTTCGGCGTGTGGCTGGAGAACATCCAGGACTGGAACCTCAGCCGCAGCCGCTACTGGGGTACTCCGCTGCCCATCTGGCGCACGGAAGACGGCAAGGAGGAAAAGTGCATCGGCTCTGTTGCAGAACTGTACGCGGAAATCGAGAAGGCCGTAAAGGCCGGCGTCATGGCCTCCAACCCGCTCAAGGACAAGGGTTTCAACCCGGAGGACATGTCCCTGGAGAACTACAACCTCATCGACCTTCACAGGCCGTATGTAGATGAAATATTCCTGGTCTCGGACAGCGGCCGCAAGATGGTGCGCGAAAGCGACCTCATCGACGTCTGGTTCGATTCCGGCGCCATGCCCTATGCTCAGGAAGGCCTCCGCGGGCTCGGCAGCAGCGATTTCGGCGCAACGGCCGATTTCATCGCGGAAGGCGTGGACCAGACGCGCGGATGGTTCTACACCCTGCACGCAATCCACACCATGATAAGCGGCACTCCCGCCTTCAAGCGAGTGATTTCCAACGGCCTGGTGCTGGACAAGAACGGCAACAAGATGTCCAAGAGGCTCGGCAACGCCGTGGATCCTTTCCAGGCGCTGGATACCTATGGAGCCGATGCCCTCCGCTGGTACATGCTCACCAATGCCCAGCCCTGGGATAACCTCAAGTTCGACGAGGCCGGTGTTGACGAGGTGCGCCGCAAGTTCTTCGGCACTCTGTACAACACATACTCGTTCTTCGCGCTGTACGCGAATATCGACAAATACGATCCCGCCGCTCCCGAGGTTCCCTTCGCGGAAAGGCCGGAAATCGACAGGTGGATCCTTTCCCGCCTGAACACGCTGGTCAAGGACGTCACCGCCGCATATGAGGACTATGACCTCACCACCGCCGGCCGTCTCATCCAGGACTTCGTC
>JAGAAY010000063.1 GCA_017615065.1 Bacteroidales bacterium
AACGACGGCTCAACCATCAACAACGTACAGATAGTGGCGGAAGCGGAATCCTTCAGCGAGGATCTCCTCAAGAACGTCACCACCGGTGCATCCCTGGCCGTGAGGGGCCTTCTGGTGCCCTCCATCGGCAGTGGACAGGCCGTGGAAATAAAGGCGGAGGAAATCGAGGTGCTGGGCGAATGCGACCCCGTCCGCTATCCCCTGCAGAAGAAGGACACCACC
The DNA here is from genome assembly GCA_017615065.1 of Bacteroidales bacterium. Lineage (GTDB taxonomy): Bacteria > Bacteroidota > Bacteroidia > Bacteroidales > UBA932 > Cryptobacteroides. The sequence continues at coordinate 223 of JAGAAY010000063.1, forward strand.
ATGGAGTACCTTCGCACCATTGCCCACCTGAGGCCTCGCACCAACACGTTCGGTGCGGTCCTGAGGATACGCCACGCAATGGCCTTTGCCATCCACAAGTTCTTTAACGACAAGGGATTCGTGTATCTTCATACCCCGCTCATCACTGAATCTGATGCGGAGGGTGCAGGAGACATGTTCCAGGTAACCACTCTGGACCTTAAGAACGTTCCCCTGGACAAGAAGGGCAACGTGGATTTCAGCAGGGATTTCTTCGGAAAGAAAACTTCCCTTACGGTTTCCGGGCAGCTGGAAGGCGAGCTGGGAGCAACTGCAGTGGGTGAAATCTACACCTTCGGCCCCACCTTCAGGGCAGAGAACTCCAATACTCCCCGCCATCTCGCGGAGTTCTGGATGATAGAGCCGGAAATGGCCTTCTATGATATCAAGGACGATATGGATCTTGCCGAAGAGTTCGTAAAGTATCTCGTTCAGTACGCACTGGACAACTGCATGGACGATCTTCAGTTCCTTAACAGCAAATACGACGAAGGCCTTATCGAGCGCCTTCGCAGCGTGCTTGGCATCGAGTTCGAGAGGGTACCGTACACCCGCGCAGTGGAAATCCTGGAAGAAGCCATTGCCAATGGCCACAAGTTCGAGTTCCCTGTTCACTGGGGCACGGATTTCCAGAGCGAGCACGAGCGCTATCTGGTGGAGAAATACTTCAACAAGCCGGTTATCCTCACGGATTTCCCCAAGGATATCAAGGCATTCTATATGAAGCAGAACGAGGATGGCCGCACCGTTCGCGGAATGGACGTCCTCTTCCCCAAGATCGGCGAAATAATCGGCGGCAGCGAGCGCGAGGCATCCCTGGAGAAACTGGAGCAGAGGATCAGCGAGCTGGGTATGTCCAGGAAAAACCTCGAATGGTATATCGACACTAGGCGTTTCGGCACGGTCCCCCACAGCGGCTTCGGCCTTGGCTTCGAACGCCTCCTCCTCGTCGTCACGGGCATGCAGAACATCCGCGACGTCATTCCTTACCCGAGAACACCTAAAAACGCAGAATTCTAATGTTAGTTATCGGTATCGCCGGAGGATCCGGTTCAGGCAAGACAACGGTTGTAAGGGCCATCACGGAGCAGCTTAACGGCAAGGTGGTGGTAATTCCACAGGACTCGTATTACAAGGACTCCAGCCATGTGCCGCCGGAGGAGCGGAAGAACATCAACTTCGACCACCCGGATGCCATCGACTGGAAGCTCATGTGCCAGCAGATCCGTGAGCTCAAGGCAGGAAAGACCATAGAGCAGCCCGTGGATTCGTACATCACGTGCTCCCGTTCCACAACGGAAACCGTTACGGTGGAGCCGGCCGAGGTGATTATCGTGGAGGGCATCCTCATCTTCACCTGCAAGGAGCTCCGCGACCAGATGAACATCAAGATCTTCGTGGATGCCGATGACGACGACCGCGTACTGCGCATCATTGTCCGCGACGTGGCAGAGCGCGGCCGTACAATCCAGACGGCCATCGAGCACTACTGCGACACGGTAAAGCCCATGCACCTTCAGTTCATCGAACCGTCCAAGAGGTATGCCGATATTATCGTCCCCCAGGGCGGTCACAACAAGGTAGCCATCGACGTGCTCACAACCACGGTGCAGGATGCCCTGAAGAAGCGCAGACGCGTCGGCCGCAAGAAGGTTGTAGTTCCCCAGCAATAAGTCCCGATGAAATCCGAGAAAATAGCAGGGATAGTTGTCACCGTATCTATCCACATCGCGGTGGCCATTCCCCTGCTTGCCCTGCAGCTCGGATATCAGATTCAGAGGGAGCAGTCCTTTGTTCTGGACTTTACCAAACAGGAGGAGAAACAGCAGGAAGAGGAGAAGCAGGAACTCCACCGCAGCGCCGCCGACAAACTGAACCAGATGATTGCCACGGCAGGCGTGCAGCCTGTGAGGAACATCGCCGTGAACCGCAGCATGCTACGGGACGACAGGAATACCGATGCCGCCCAGCTGTACAAAGACGCGGAACGCCTGGCCCAGGAGCTGCGCGACGGCCAGCACCAGGCACCGCCGGAAAAGGACGATTTCGCATCCCTCACCGATCCCAACGCACAAAACAACGATACCCCCACGGTACAGCCCCAGGCATATTCCGGCGCAACCGTTCTGTCATGGCAGCTGGACGGCCGCAGGGCCACTCATCTGCCCGTTCCGGCATATCGCTGCTATGGCGCGGGAGAAGTTACCGTTATTATTACAGTAGACAATGCGGGCAGGGTTATCAATGCCAAGGTAGACGATGGCACCTCATCGGGCGACGGCTGCCTTCGCAACCACGCCATACGCGCAGCGCGCTCGTCAAAGTTCAATGCCGATTCAAGCGCACCTGCAAAACAGATGGGAACTATTACCTACCAGTTTGTAGCTCAATAGGATTCATCGGAGCTTTCAGCGCCTCCTCCACCATATCGTCCACAGGAAGATAGTACTTGTAGAACGCGTTCTCCCCAAGCTGGGAATAACGCGCTACCAGGGCGCGCAGCTGCGGAACCAGATAAGGAAGAGTCTCCTTCCATTCCTCCTCCGACGAAGGCTTGATTCCGTCCACGCTTGCCGCATAGGACCTGAAACGGTTTTCAATCCCTATCCGCGAGAAGAAAGCATCCATTGACGCATAACTGTCGATGGCGCGGATTTCCCGGCCATAACCGTCAAAGATATGCGAGGCAAAACGCATCATGGTCGCCTTTCGGTTGCAGGAAGTATAATAACGAGTGGCAAGAGTAGTGTCCATCGGCACATAGACATCAGGCATTATGCCTCCGCCGCCGTATACTGTTCTGCCGCCGCGCGTATAATGGACGTCGGTGGAATCCAGACTCACGGCATCTGCCGAGAAGATCTCTCCGTCCATGTAGCGGTTGTAGATGTCGTATTCGTAGTTGTCGTACGGCTTCTGTATGGAGCGGCCGGCAGGGGTATAATACCTGGCAACGGTGAGCCTGAGGCCCGAGCCGTCGCGGAAAGGGAAATCCTCCTGCACAAGGCCCTTGCCGTAGGAGCGCCTTCCAACCAGCACTCCCCTGTCGTTGTCCTGGATTGCCCCGGCGAAGATTTCGCTGGACGATGCGGAATTCTCGCTGATGAGCACGGAAAGGCCGATTTCCTGCAGCTTTCCGTGACCGTCGGCCCTGTAGACCTCACGGGAGCGCGACCTTCCTTCCATATATACTATGGTATCGCCGCGGGCCAGGAATTCGTTCGTGAGATAAAGGGCTTGGTCCAGATAACCGCCGGAATTGTCCCTGAGGTCGAAAACAAGTCTGGTCATCCCTTCCGAGAGCAGTTTTGCCGATGCCGCCCTCACCTCCTCGAAAGTGGTGCGGGAGAACTTGGACAGGCGGATGTATCCGGTAGTTTCGTCAAGCATGAACCACGCGTCAACGCTGTGAAGGGGAATCTTGGCCCTCACTATCTCGAAGGGAATCACTTCCCTGCCGCGTTTCACCGTTATGAGCACTTTAGTGCCTGCAGGGCCCTTTATCCGGGACACGATGCTGTCCTGCGGGAATTTTACGCCGGCAATAACGGTGTCGTCCACCTTAAGGAGGCGGTCGCCGGGCTGGAGGCCCACTTTTTCCGAAGGCCCGCCGGCTATTACTTCAAGCACGATGGCAGTATCGGCCGGCACACTGAACTGGATGCCGATGCCCTCGAAATTGCCGGAAAGGTCCTGAACCGAAGCCTCGTGGTCTACGGGCGGGAGATACATGGAATGCGGGTCCAGCGTTCCCAGGGCAGCCGTAACGGCCGCATCGGTCATACTTGTGCGGTCCAGGGTGTCCACGTAGTTCTCCTCAATCATATTGAGGATTACGTTAAGCTTTGCCCAGTCCTGATAGCGGGTTTTTATAAGCTTGTTGTTATCCTTTATCCGGATAACGGTGAGTGTGCCCAGCACGCCGATAAGGAGTGCCAGGAGCAGTTGGACTATCTGGGTGACGTGTCTTCTTTCCATTACTGTTCCACCTGTTCCACCTCGATTCCTGCGCGGCGGAGAAGGTCGATTCCGTCGGTAAGACGGTATGCGTCCCTGAATACCACGCGGCGGATGCCGGACTGAATTATGAGTTTGGAACACTCAAGGCAGGGCGATGCGGTAACGTAGAGGGTTGCTCCCTCGGAACTGTTGCCCGACTTTGCCACCTTTGTTATGGCGTTTGCCTCCGCATGAAGGACATATGGCTTTGTTACGCCGTTTTCATCCTCGCAGATGTTCTCGAAACCCGAAGGGGTGCCGTTGTATCCGTCGGAAATGATCATCTTGTCCCTCACGATGAGGGCGCCCACCTGAAGGCGCTTGCAATACGAATTGCGCGCCCACACGGAGGCCATTTCCATATAACTCTTGTCGTACTTGTCCATTATGTCCTCTGATAGAGATACCTCTTGATGCTCTTTTTAGGTGTGCGCTCGAAATCTTCCGGCATGAACTCCAGTTTCTTGATCTGGGCGTAGTTGGGGATTTCCTTGTTCATCGAAGGGAGGGCTTCGCGGATGCGCTGCTCAAGGGCTTCACGGTTCATACCGTCCAGTTCGCCCTGGTGCCAGTCCGGATAGATGAGTGCCGTCAGGCCGCCGTTATCCTCGATCACCAGCGAATCCACCACATAGTTGTAGTTGTTGATCACCGCCTCCAGCTCCTCCGGATAGATGTTCTGGCCGGAAGGGCCAAGCACCATGCACTTGGAACGTCCCTTGAGGAACAGATACCCGTCATTGTCGATGATACCCATGTCGCCGGAGCGGAACCAGCCGTCCTCAGTGAACGACGCGTTGGTGGCCTCCTCGTTCTTATAATAGCCCAGACACACGTTGGGGCCGGAAATCTGTACCTCGCCGGGAATCTTGTGGGGATCCGGGGAGTCGATCCTGATCTTCATGTTCAGGGCTGCTCTTCCTGCCGATCCCACCTTCACCTTGTCCCAGTGGGCATAGCCGATGATGGGTGCGCATTCCGTCATGCCGTATCCCACGGTGTAGTGGAAGCCGATCCTGTGAAGGAAACGCTCTACTTCCGGATTGAAAGCGGCGCCGCCCAGAATCACTTCCTCGAACTTGCCGCCGAATGCCTCGGTGAGTTCCTTGTTGATTCTGTTGGCGATTACGTTGTTCAGGATGGGGATGCGCATATAGTACTTGGTGCGGTCCACCACGGGTTTGAGCTTGGTCTTGTACACCTTTTCAATAACCAGGGGCACTGCGATGATGATATCCGGATGGATGTCGCCGAACGCCTTCATGATGATCTTGGGGCTGGGGACACGCGTCAGGAAGTGCACATGCATGCCGATGGTCATTTCGAAGAGGAACTCGAACATCATTCCGTACATATGTGCCGTGGGCAGCATGGAAACCACGCTCATACCGGCCTTAAGCATAGGACATGCATCCTTTGCCGCAAATTCGATATTGGAATACAGGGCCCTGTATGGAATCATCACGCCCTTGGAGAAGCCGCTTGTTCCGGATGTGTAGTTGATAACTGCAAGATCCTCCGGACCGTCCTCCCAGAAGTCCAGGTCTTCCGGATCCACTTCGTTGGGATACTTCTTGCCGTACGACTCGTTAAGGTGGGCACGCACATCGGCATATTCATCGGTAGCCGTATAGAGGAACTTGAAGGTGTTTATCTGTGCAACAACCGCCAGATCCGGCATTTCCTCCGCACTGAGGCCTTCCCAGATCACATCGTCCACGAACAGCACGCGGGCTTCCGAGTGATTCACCAGCCAGTGGATGCTTCCAGCCTTGAACTCGTGAAGAATGGGCACGGCCACGGCGCCGTAGGTAATGGCGGCAAGGAAGCACACGCCCCAGTTTGCCTGGTTGCGGGAACAGATGGCCACTTTGTCGCCTTTGCGCAGGCCGCACTGTTCAAATGCTATGTGCAGTTTGGCGATACGACGTCCCACATCCCTGTAGCAGAGTGTTACGCCCTGGTAGTTCGACAGGGCCGGGCGG
>JAGAAY010000064.1 GCA_017615065.1 Bacteroidales bacterium
GACCCCAAGACCGGTAAGCTGGTTCCTCCGCCCCTGACATTCGACGTGCTCCATGAGATTGAGAAGAAGCTCCCCGGCTTCCCCATCGTTCTCCATGGCTCCAGCTCCGTTCCTCAGGAGTATGTGGACATGATCAACGAGCTTGGCGGCAAACTCCCGTATGCAGTAGGTATTCCTGAGGAGCAGCTCCGCGAAGCCTCCAAGAGCGCCGTCTGCAAGATCAACATCGACTCCGACAGCCGTCTTGCAATGACCGCCGCCGTCCGTAAGGTCTTCCACGACAAGCCCGGTGAGTTCGATCCCCGCAAATACCTCGGCCCCGCCCGTGACGAGATGAAGAAGCTCTACATGCACAAGATCGTCAACGTGCTCGGCTCCGACGGCAAAGCTGAATAATCCACAGCACATCATAAAAAATCGCGACTCTTTCGGGAGCCGCGATTTTTTTGAATGGATAAGACCTATTTCACGGGAACATTTTCAAGCACTGCCTTCAGGTATTCCCAGGTGCGGGCGACGGAGGCGATGTTCACGCGCTCGTCCGGGCTGTGGGGGTACTTGATGGTGGGGCCGACGGAGACCATTTCCCAGTTGGGATACTTGGCACCGAGAAGGGCGCACTCGAGGCCGCCGTGGGTTGCCATTATCTTCATGGGTTTGCCGTAGACCTTCTGGTACTGCTCCATCATGACCTTGTTCATGGGGGTGTCGAGCTTGGGTGTCCAGCCGGAGTAGCCGCCCTTGAACTCGATTTCATCAGCACCGGCGATGTCGAAGATGCAGCGGACGCGGACTGCGAGATCTGCCTTTGCGCTGTCAACCGCGCTGCGCATGAGGGAGTGGACGGTGATGCGTCCGCGTTCAGTGCGCACGATGGCAAGGTTGATGGATGTTTCCGTGAGGCCTTCCATGGTGCGGCTCATGCGGATTACATTGCTGGGGCAGGCGATGATTGCCTTGATTGCGCGCAGCATCACGGAAGTCTGGATGTATTTGGGAGCTGCGGGGATGTCATCGACATATAATGCGGCGGAAGGATCGCTCTCCTTGAATTCCGCCTTAACCTCGTCGAAGATGTTGCCGATGAGTTTCTTCACCGACTCCGTGTTCTCGTGGGGAACAGCAAGCTCGGCAACCGCCTCGAACGGGATGGCGTTGCGCAGGGAACCGCCGAAGAAGGACACCACCTTGACTCCGAAGATTTCCACAAGCGGAAGGAGGATGCGTGCCATCACCTTGTTGGCATTGGCCCTGTAGAGGGAGATGTCCATGCCGGAATGACCGCCCTGCAGGCCCTTGACGCTGATGCGGAGGCCGTCGTGGCCGGGCTTCGTGTTGTATTTGAGGTATTTGAATTCTGCCGATGCGTCCAGGCCGCCAGCGCAGCCGACGCAGAGTTCGCCCTCTTCCTCGGAATCCAGGTTGATGAGGATGTCGCCCTTGAGGACGCCGGGCTTGAGGCAGTTGGCGCCGGTCATTCCGGTTTCCTCGTCATAGGTTACGAGAACTTCGATGGGACCGTGCTTGACGGAAGGGTCTTCCAGGGCGGCGAGGCCGAGGGATACGCCGATGCCGTTATCGGCACCCAGGGTGGTGCGGTCGGCCGTTACCCAGTCGCCGTCGACATAGGCCTTGATGGGGTCGGTGAGGAAGTTATGGTCCGAGTCTGACGTTTTCTGGGGAACCATGTCCATATGGCCCTGAAGGATGACCCCGCGGCGGTTTTCGAAGCCGGGAGTGGCCTTGGCGCGGATGATGATGTTGCCGGTATCGTCCTTTATGGTTTCGAAGCCGTGGGATACGCCCCAGTTGTACAGATACTCTATTACCTTGCCTTCATGCTTTGAGGGACGGGGAATCTGTGTGAGTCCGTAGAAGTTGTTCCATACAACTTTGGGCTCGAGGTCTTTGATGCTTTGTGACATAGTTATTGACAGTTGTTAGTGTTCTAAAGCGGGCAGGTGAGTTCGCGTCCCAGCTGATAGACGGGGAGTTGGGTGGTGAACAGTACCTGATGGCCTCCCGTGAGCTTTACGCTGCAGATAGCGGGGACCCTGTAGTGCACGATTGTCTTGCCTTTCTGGGGCGTTGCGGGGATGAGTCCGGGATAGGAAGCGAGGGACACGTAGAATTCCAGATTGTATACTGTGTCTGTTTCTGCGCCGGATTCAACGAGGCCTTCCGTGTCTGAGATTGCGAATGCCGGATATACCTGTTCCTTCCGGGAAGTGAGCGGGCAGATGCTGTAGAAGCCGTGCTGAATCTCCACCGTCTTTGAGCCGGTGAAGAGGGGAAGATACTCTTCTTCCAGCCTCTTGAGCTCTTCCAGGGCGGCCTGAAGGGCTTCTCCGCTGTAGGTTGCGTCTGTGTTGCCGATGGAGATGTTATAACGCTCACGCCTTGCCGACAGGATTATTTCGGCGGCGTCCTTGGCGAGAATCTCCACGGGTTTGTCCGGGGCGACCTCCCAGGGAATGGGGGTTGACATCAGATCGGAATCCGGCTGGGCGGCACTGTACAGAACATCTCCTTCCAGCTGCTTTCCGGCAACTACCGACCATTTGTTGCTGCGTGCCTCTTCCTTCTTTTCGAAGGCTACCAGTCCCTGTGACGTCAGGGCCAGGAATTTGGACCTGGGACGCCATGAAGGAATGGAATAGGTGGCGCTCATGTCGGCTACCAGGGAACTGTACACCTTGATTTCGGTGATTGTGGTTACGCAGTAGTCGGTGAGGGGGACGTCTATTCCCAGATACTGGCGGGCGAAACGGGCGTAGGGACCTGCATAATAGTTTTCCTTGACGGCCGTAACATCCAGATTGACCACCGTGGCGGGAAGCGTGTAGTTTACCTGGGACCATGCTGCCACAGGTATGAACAGGGCGATCAGGAGTGTTCTGAGTGCTTTCATGATTATTTCCATCTTTTATGGCTCCAGAGGTAGTTCCAGGGCTGTGCGTTGATGTCTTCCTCCAGAAGTTTGTAATACTGTTCCATTATTGATTCCGGGGTGCTTTCCCCGGCATGTTCCGATATGGGAACCAGGGTTAGGGAGTAGCCTCCGCCTTCGCGGCATGCGAAACGCAGGTACACCACGCCCATGTTCATCTTGCAGGCCAATACGGCCGCTCCGTTCATGGTTTCCGTGTCCTGGTTCATGAATGTTCCCAGGTGATGCTTTGTGGCGAATTTGTATGGGAACTGGTCCGTGATGAAGACGTATACCCGTTTGTCCCTTCTGTGCTGCACGGCATAGCGGAGAATTTCCCTGGATTCGCAGTAGCCGTCGAAGTTCGATCCCTTGAGCGGTGCGCAGCGGTTTTTGGCCATGAAGCGGTCCCACCAGGCGCTGTGGAGGCGGTTGTAAGTTACGGCAATATGCTCCGGGCCCATGACGAGCGGAGTGTCCGTGTAGTTGTAATTGAAGAAGCCGCCCACTAGTTCCCAGTTTCCGGTGTGGCTTTCCAGCGCCATGACCTGGGGACTGTTTTCAAACATCGTGTTGAGGACTTCAGGATTGGTGATTTCCACGATATGGCTGCGGTGGAGGCGTTTGCATCCGCGTTTGCCGCGGCATCCGCCGAACCACAGGGCTTCGGAAATTACCTCTCCGAGATGACGGTAGAACTGTTTGTGGATCTTTTTGAGTTCCCTGTATTTCTTGTCCGGGAAACTGCGGGAAAGATTGATCATAACCTCTTCGGTGCGGTAGTGGAGGACACTTCGCAGCATCCAGGCGATGAATCCGGCTCCGTTGTGGTATATGCGGTGTTTTCTTTCCATACAAAGCACAAATATACAAAATCTTTCCTATATTTGTACGATTGTACTGATAACACTTAATAAGTAACAATATGTTTAAAGGTCAACCCAAAGGCCTGTTCGCATTAGCCCTTGCAAATACGGGCGAGCGATTCGGCTATTACACGATGCTGGCTATTTTCATGCTGTTCCTTCAGGCCAAGTTCGGCTGGGAGCAGGCACTGTCCAGCCAGGTATTTTCAATTTTCCTCGCACTCGTTTACTTCATGCCCGTGGTGGGCGGCTGGCTGGCCGACAGGATCGGCTACGGAAAATGCGTGGTCACAGGTATCGCAGTCATGTTCATTGGCTATGTGGCGCTTTCCATACCAACCGCAGCCAACGCGCTGGGAGTGTCGCTGATGATAGGCGCCCTGGCCTTGATTTCCGTGGGCACGGGCCTGTTCAAAGGCAATCTGCAGGTGCTTGTGGGAAATCTTTATGACGATCCAAAATATGCCGCAAAGCGCGACAGCGCCTTCTCGCTGTTCTACATGGCTATCAATATCGGCGCAATGTTCGCCCCTTCGGCAGCAACTGCTATCACCAATAAGTTCCTGGGCAAGGCCGGTCTGGTGTACAAGGCCGATATCCCCGCGCTGGCGCACCAGCTCATCGGCAATACCATCACCCCTGAAAACGCCTCCAAGCTGGCGGATTTCCAGGCGATGATGCCGGATGCCTCGGTGCAGGCGATGGATCCCCTGCAGTTCAGCCAGTTCTATATCGAGCATCTGTCATCGGCCTATAACATGGGTTTCGCGGTGGCATGCTTCTCCCTGATCGTCTCGGTGGCGATTTACTTCTCCTGCCGCGCATGGTTCAAACACGCCGACGTGAACGCCAAGCAGGCTGCGGCAACCAACGCCCCCGTGGTGGAACTCACTCCCAAGCAGACCCGCGAGCGCGTCACCGCCCTTGTCATGGTGTTCGCCGTGGTCATCTTCTTCTGGATGGCTTTCCATCAGAACGGCCAGTCCCTCACCTGGTTCGCACGTGACTATACCCAGAGCCAGGCCGTGGGCGCAACCCGCTTCGGATTCAACATCTGGATCCTGGCACTTGTGGCTGCAAGCATCTACACCCTGTTCGCAGTGTTCCAGAGCGAGAAACGCAATACCAAGATTATCTGCGGTGTGGTTACCGCGGCACTGTGGGCCGGCGCAATCGGCATTTATGCAGGTCTTCCCAACCCTCTGGAGATCCAGCCCCAGCTGTTCCAGCAGTTCAACCCGTTCTACGTGGTGTTCCTCACGCCAATCTCCATGGCCATTTTCGGAGCTCTTGCCAAGAAGGGCAAGGAACCGTCGGCCCCTGTCAAGATCGGCCTTGGAATGTTCGTGGCGGCTCTCGGTTATCTGATCATGATCTTCGGTTCCCTGGGCCAGGCTTCTCCCGCAGAGCTCGGCGGTACGGTATCGCCGGATCCGGTTGTGCCGATGTATCTGATATCGACCTATCTGGTGCTCACCTTTGCGGAGCTGCTGCTCAGTCCAATGGGCATCTCCTTCGTTTCAAAGGTGGCTCCTCCAAAGCTCAAGGGTCTTATGATGGGCCTGTGGTTCGCTTCCACCGCGGTGGGCAACTACCTGAGCTCCATTCCCGGCCTCCTGTGGAAGGCAGTTCCGCTGTGGGCCAACTGGGCTATCCTCATGGCGCTTTGCGTGGTTGCGGGCGGAATCATGTTCGCAATGATGAAGCGCATCAACGCCGCTACGGCGGAGTAATTTGCCCAGGCTTTACATCATATCAGGCTGCAACGGCTCCGGGAAGACTACCGCATCTTACAGTCTCCTCCCGGAGCTGTTGGAATGCAGCGAATTCGTGAATTCCGACGAGTTCGCCAAGCACCTTTCGCCTTTTGCCCCGGAGAGCGCATATATTACCGCCAGCCGCTTCATGATGAAGAAAATCGCCTATCTGTTCGACAGGAGGGCCGATTTCTGCCTCGAGAGCACCCTGGCTACGCGTTCGCTTCTGAAGATGGTGCGCAAGGCGCAGAGCCAGGGATATTTCGTGACAGTGCTGTATTTCTGGCTGAATTCGCCGGACATGGCAGTTGCTAGGGTGGCTAAACGCGTGGCGGCCGGCGGGCACGATATTCCGGAGGAAACAATCAGGCGCCGGTACAGGATAGGCCTGAGCTATCTGTTCCACGACTATATGGCCGCATGTGACAAATGGATGCTGGCCGACAACAGCGACCCTCCGTATAAACTGGTTGCCGAGGGTACGCGCAAGGGCCTTGTGATCAAGGACCTGGAACGATATGAGACCATCCGCCAGATGGTGGATGATTCGGACGAAGGCCCGGGCCGCATCGAAGATACTCTGCGGGAGATTGCCGTTGCGGCGGCAAAGGCGCCCGTGGGGCACGACGGTGTCCCGGCCGTTGAGTTGAAGAATGATTAAGGAGAAATCATATTATCTGTCGATATTCGGCGTGGATGAGGCCCTGCTGGCGATGCTGGTGAATGAGGCCCTTTCACGCGGGGGACAGTATGCCGATTTGTTTTTCGAGAATACCTCCTATGGGAATCTCGTGCTCCGGGACGGGGCAGTCACTACCGGGGGCTCGCATGTGGACTTCGGCGTCGGCATACGTGTGCTGGAGGGGGAGAAGACGGGATATGCCTATTCGGAGAGCACTGCAAGGGCCGATATGATCGCCTGCGCCAGGGCGGCATCGGCGATTGCAGAAAGCGCTCAGGCGGTGGTTGACAACGCCACACGGGCTGCTTTTTGCGGCACTCCCAACCCTTCCGCCGACAGATACCCGGTTAAGGAGGAATGGTCCAGCCGCGGCATGGATGCGTTCTTGCCATTCCTTCGCGATGTGGATGCGGAAATCCGCCGCAGGGATGCGCGCGTGGAGAAACTCACGGCAGTGCTGTCCTTCCAGGAGACCGATGTCCTTATGTACAATTCCCTGGGCGAGCTCAAATGGGAAACCCGTCCCATGGGAAACGTGAACGTGTCGGTAGTGTTTCGCCAGGGGAGCCGCATCGAGAACAACTCCGTGTCCCGGAGCTGGCGTTGCGGTGCCGAAATGCTGGGCCCGTCGCTGGTTAAGGAACTTGCCGATGCCGCAGTGAAGAATCTGGATGCGCGCTTCCAGGCCGGCCGTCCAAAAGGCGGGCGGATGAGCGTGGTGATGGGCGCCGGATCGTCCGGAATCCTGCTCCACGAGGCCATGGGACACGCATTCGAGGCCGATTTCAACCGCAAGGGCATATCCATATTTGCCGATAAGATGGGGCAGAGAATCTGCTCCGATGACATAACGATAGTTGATGACGGAACGCTTAAAGGCAACCGCGGAGCCCTTAATTTCGATGACGAGGGCGTGCCCGGCCAGCGCACAGTAATGGTGGACAGGGGAGTGCTGAGCTCATATCTGCACGACCGCATAAGTGCCGCCCATTACGGCGTGGCTCCTACCGGAAACGGCCGCAGGGAATCGTTCCGCTACGCTCCCATCCCCAGGATGAGGGCAACGTATATGGAAAGCGGGAAAGCGAACCCGGCCGATATAATTGCCGATGTGAAACAGGGCATCTACGTGGATGAGTTCGCAAACGGCCAGGTAAAGATAGGGGAGGGCGACTTCACTTTCTATGTGAAAGCCGGTTTCCTCATCGAGGACGGCCGTCTTACCATGCCGGTGAAGGATATTAATATAATAGGAAACGGGCCGGAGGCGCTGCGTGACATCGTGGCCGTGGGCAATGATCTGGAAATCGACCCTTTGACCTGGGTGTGCGGCAAGGAACAGAGCGTTCCCGTGTCGTGCGGCATTCCCACGGTGATGGTAAAGAGTCTCACGGTAGGAGGAGAGTGATATGGACAAGCTTTTGAGACAGGAGGAAATAGTCCTCGCTAAAGAGTGTATGGAGTTTGCCCTCCGCAGCGGGGCGGATGCCGTCCGTATTACCCTTAACAAGAACCTCACAGATCTTGTGGGTATCCTTAACGGGGAAGTTGACAAAGTGTCGCATTCCCTGGACAGGAGCCTTCAGATAGCCCTTTTCGTAGATGGCCGGTACGGCGCGTTCTCGTCGAACAGGCTGGAAAAGTCAAAGCTGGAAGAGTTCGTTCTGGGCGCCATCGGCACGGTAAAAATGCTTGAGGAAGATAAGTTCCGCAAGCTTCCGGAGGCGGAGAGGAAGGTTAAAGGTGTATCCACCGGCATGGAACCGGGGTTGTACGATCCGGCCTGCCTGGATGTTGACGAGACGTTCCGCCGCAAAATGGCGATGGATCTTTCACTGTGGAAAGAAAAGGAGTCCCTGGAAAAGGGCTTTACCATACTTTCGGAGGAGGCCGAGTATTCCGATTCGGTATCTGACCTCGTGGTAATGGATTCCGACGGCCTTTATGCTCGGCACTGCGAAACAGCTTTCGAGATAGTGAGTGAGTTCACCATTGCGGATCCAGACGGCCGTCTTTTCTCCGGTTACTGGTGGGATTCTTCATGGAGGCTCGCCGGAGTGGATCCATCGGCATGCGCAAGGAAGGCTCTGGAGCGCACTGTGGAGCAGATGAACCCGATGGCTATGCCCGGCGGAAAATACAGCGTGGTGGTGGACAGCGAATGCGCTTCCCGGCTGCTCAGCCCGGTGCTGTCGGCACTTGGCGGTTTTGCGGTGCAGCAGAACAATTCTTTCCTTGCCGATGACCTTGGCAGGAAGGTGTTTGCGGAGAAGATGACGCTGGTTGACCTGCCCCTTGAGAAGGGCGCTACCGGAGCCCGCCTGTTCGACAGCGAAGGCGTGGCCACGAGGGAGATGCCCGTCATCGACCATGGAGTGGTGAAAACCTTTTTCCTGAACACATACATCGCCGGAAAGATGGGCATGGAACCTACGGTGGAGGACTCCACGAGGGTGAAACTCATGCCTGTGGGCGAGTGTCGGGATATTGCCGGCCTGATGGCCGCAGTAGGGGAGGGAATCCTCATTACGGGCTTCAACGGCGGCAACTCCAACGCTGCCACCGGAGATTTCTCATACGGAATCGAGGGCTTCTATTTCCGCGACGGCCGCATTGTGCATCCCGTGCGGGAACTGCTTATGACGGGTAATTTCAAGACGTTGTGGAATTCGCTTTCGCTGGTGGCCGATGACGCCCGCCCGTGTCTGGTAAAGCAGATACCTTCCCTGGTTTTCTCATCAGCCGATATGAGCGCATGAAGACGGCCGTAGTCATATTGAACTGGAACACGCGTGATTATCTCTCGCGCTTTGTCCCGTATCTGCTTGACTCCCTGGAGGGGCTTGATGCCGGGCTCTGGGTTGCCGATAACGCCTCCACGGACGGCTCGGCAGACCTTGTTGCCTCGGAGTTCCCTTCCGTGGGGCTGTTGCGCCTGGAGGAGAATTACGGCTTTACCGGCGGGTATAACCGCGCCCTGGCGCAGATTGAGGCCGATTATTACGTTCTGATTAACTCCGATGTTGAGGTTCCGCGCGGGTGGTTGCGGCCGCTTGTGGAGTGGATGGATACACATGCTATGTGTGGTGCATGCGGGCCAAAACTGCTTTCGTACGACCAGCGCGATACGTTTGAGTATGCCGGGGCGGCGGGCGGTTTGCTGGACCGCTACGGTTTCCCTTTCTGCCGCGGTCGCGTATTCAAGAAGATTGAAAAGGATCACGGGCAGTATGACTCTCCGGCTTCCGTCATGTGGGCCAGCGGCGCATGCCTGATGGTGCGCGCTTCCCTGTGGCGCGAACTGGGCGGCCTGGACGGGCGCTTCTTCGCCCACATGGAGGAAATCGACCTGTGCTGGCGTCTACAGCTGCGCGGCTACAGCGTGGACATCGTGCCCGCATCGTACGTGTACCACATTGGAGGGGGTACTTTGCCGGCGACATCCCCGCAGAAGCTTTTCTACAATTACCGCAATAACCTGCTGCTCCTGCAGAACAACCTGGCAGGGACGTTCAAAGCGCTGCATCCTGCGTGGCCGGATTCCCGCTGCCACTTTAAGGCCGGCTGGCGCCTCTTCCTCCGCATGATGCTGGACGGCGCCTTCGCCTGCGTATACCTGCTCACCGGCCGCTGGGCTGCATTCCGCGCGGTTCTCCGGGCGCACAACTCCTTCCGCGCCCTCAGCCGCAAGCCGGACATATCGGCACAGAAAGCGGTGGCAGTGCGCGGGTTGTATCCCGGATGTATGCTTTTGAAATAGGGACTCGGCGTCAAAAAACCCCAAAAAATGACGCCGAACCGGCAAAATCACCAACTCGGCGTCAAAAAAGCCCCAAAAATGACGCCGAACTCAGTACTTAAACTCCTGCCGGTTCACTATTGAGCGGCCAAGGGTGAGCTGGTCGGCATATTCCAGGTCGTCGCCGAAGCCGAGGCCGCGGGCAAGGGTGGTTATCCGTACACCGGAAGAAGCAATCTGGCGGCATATATAATAGGAAGTGGTATCGCCGTCCACATCGCCGCTCAGTGCCAGGATAACTTCGCATTCCTGGGGATTATCAAGGGCCGATATACGATCCGCCAGTTCCTTGATTGTGAGATCTGCCGGGCCGATGCCGTTTACCGGCGAAATGATGCCCCCCAGAACATGGTACAGGCCGAAATACTGGTTGGTAGCCTCTATGCTCATAACGTCGCGTACGTTCTCCACGACGCAAATCTGGTTGTGGTTGCGGCCGGGGTCCGAGCATATGGAGCACACCTCGCTGTCCGATATGTTGTGGCAGCAGCGGCAGTACTGCACATTGTCGCGGAGGCGGTTTATGGCGTCGGTGAAGTGATGCACGTTCTCCTCCGGCTGCCTCAGAAGGTGAAGCGCCAGCCTCAAAGCGCTGCGGCGGCCCACTCCCGGAAGCGAGCCTATGGCCTCCACTGCGTCGCTGAGCAGTGCCGACGGGTATTGTTCCTTATATGCCATGATATCTGATAAGTCCCTCCAGAGGGGATGCGCTGATACTTGAAATTACAACTCCGCATTCCGCCGCAACCTCGCGCAGCGGCTTTTCCATGGCGGCTGCATAACCGCCGATGATACCAACCGGCAGGCCTTTCCCGTAGCGGAGAAGCGCCCTTTCGAAGAAGGATCGGAAATTATCTGCAACCAGTTTGGCCGCGTAAGGGATATGCAGGTTCGCGGTAATAATCGGGGCGATGCTGCCGAAATACTTCGCCGGAGCGCCGCCGCGGTACACGTTCTCCACAATCCCGCCGTAAGACGAATCGAATTTTGCACTGAAGGCCTGCGCCAGTTCTGAAGGCACCAGGTCCTTTATGAAATCGGCCACGAACATGCGTCCCAGCGAAGCCGCACCGCCTTCATCGCCGATAATATATCCGCCGCTATGGAAATTGGCGACTATCTTTTCACCGTCGTACAGGCAGGAATTGGAGCCGGTGCCAAGAATGGCAGCAACCCCCTCGTTATGCCCGCAAACGGCACGTGCCGCGGCGAGAAGGTCAGACGCATATTCTACATCGGCCCCCGGGAAAAATTCCGTCAGGTCCACAGGAGGCTGGCCGATAAGCCCTGCGCCATAAAGGTGCACTTCCGTTATCCCGGGCCCGATCTGCGTGGCTGCAAGGCCGATTATGTCACGGAGCGCATCGGCATTCTGGTGGGCGAAATTCATCCCCGCCGTGGCGAAACGCATCGTTTCAGTGCACCAGCTTGTCTTGGTGGCGCCGCTTTCTATTATCAGTTTCAAACCGTCTTTCCGTGTTTAATCCAATGGAAATAACCGTATACCGCCGACAGGACGTACGCGATGTACAGGATTCCCATCCATATATTTCCCTGGCTCATGCACAGGATTGTCGTCATTACATCGGCCACTATCCACAGTACCCATTGCTCGGTTATGGATCTGGCCAGCCATATTGTGCCGATGATGCTCAGAACCGTAGCCGCGGCATCCAGGGTGGACACGCCGTCGCCCAGAAGCCTCAGCACGAAGGCCAGCGCCAGGGAGCCGAAGACAAAGCCCACCGCGCTCCATATTGCCGTGTGCCTGTCCAGTTTGCGGAGATGAATCACCCCTTTCCCGGCTTTCTCCGCGTCCTTTTTCCATGTATACAGCCCCACTGCCGACATCACCACGTAGTAGATGTTCAGCCCCATCTGCCCCCAGTTCATATCGGCCGCGAAAGCAACCGCGCACGCTCCTGCGGTGATGAAGCCGATAACCCACATCGCCCTCTTCTGGAGGATTTCCAGAACAATGTACGGGATGCCTGTGAGAAGGGCCGCGAGCTGTATGATTTCCTTCCAGTCCAACTATACCTCGGCAAGAATGGTGGCTGAATAGGGTTCCGCGCCGATTTCGTCTCCGTCGTAGGTATCGTCCCCGAAAAGACCGTCAGGATCGGCCTCCCCGTCGAACGCGAGGATGCTGTAGCTGCCCTTGGGGATTTTAACCTTCACGGCTTCGGAATTGCCGTTGAGAACGACGATAAGGGATTTTGCCGTGTCGATGCCGTCCAGACCCCAGATGCGGTATATCACCACATTCTCAGGAGCCGAAGGGAATTCCACATGGTCGCGGACATCGCGGGCCGATGTGAGCCTGAAGCCGGGATGTGCCTTGCGGATGGCGATGAGGGCTTTGTAATACTGGAACAGGTCATTGTACTTCGACTTGAAGGTCCAGTCGATGGCGTTGACGCTGTCCGGGCTCTTGTAGCTGTTCTCGTCGCCGCCCTTTGTGCGGAATACCTCCTCTCCCGCGAAGAGGAAAGGAATGCCCTGGGAAGTGAGCACTGCCGTCTGGGCCAGCTTGTCCATACGGAGAAGCGTGGCTTCATCGGCATCCGGACGGGCGATGGCAAGGCGGTCGCGGAGGCAGTAATTGTCGTGGCATGTCACGTAGCTGATATGCTGGCGGGGCTGCCCGGCCCATGAAGGCCCGAAGGCCACATCGGGATGGTCCACTGCACCCACAAGACCAAACTTGAGCCTTTCCTCGCGTCCGGGTTCGCCTTCCGCAAAGCCGCCTTCCGGGCTGAAGGGAGAGCCGACGAGGGCGTCGCGGATATCGTCGCTGAATGCGCCGATGCCGGGCATTTCCCATGTATTGGCTTTCATGGCGAGTTCTTCAGCAGGAAGCGCCGGAGCCGTTGCCGCCCAGCCTTCGCCATAAAGGACGATGTCCGGGGGCAGGGTTGCGCGGATTGCCCTCATGGTTTCCATGTCGTGGATGCCCATAAGGTCGAAGCGGAAGCCGTCGATGTGGTATTCCTTCACCCAGTACATGCACGACACTATCATGAAGCGGCGCATCATCTCGTGGTCGCTGGCGGTCTCGTTGCCGCAGGCCGAGCCGTTGGCATACGTGCCGTCCTCGTTCATGCGGTAGAAATAGCCCGGGCTAACGCGGCCAAGGGCACATCCCATTGCATCGTAGGTGTGGTTGTACACCACGTCCATGATAACCCTGAAGCCGGCCTTGTGAAGCGCCATTATCATCTGCTTCATCTCGCGGATGCGGGTTTCAGGATTGCCGGCATTGGTGCTGTAAGATCCTTCCGGGGCGTTGTAGTTCTTGGGATCGTAGCCCCAGTTGTACTGGGGGTTCAGCGTATCGGCTTCGTCCACAGACGCATAGTCGAAGGAAGGAAGGATTTGCACGTATGTGACACCCAGTTCCTTCAGGTGGTCGATGCCGGTGGCAAGGCCCTCGGGGCTTTTCGTTCCCTCTTCGGTGAGTGCCAGGAACTTGCCGGGATGATGAGAACCGGACGTGGGGCTGACGGAGAAATCCCGGTGATGCATCTCGTATACGATGATGTCATTCACTTCCGGGCTTACGTCATCGGCCCAGCCTTCCGGGTCCGTTGCTCTCATGTCCACCACGGCGGCCCTGTCTCCGTTGAGGCCCACTGCCTTGGCGAAGATGCCGGGCGATTCCTCGTTCCAGACGTCTCCGTTGCGCGTTCGGAAGGTATACAGGTAGCCTTTGATGTCCCTGTGGATCTTTGCCCGCCACATTCCGTGGGCGTCCTTTGCCATGGAAATCACTTCCACTGCTGCTTCAGGGTCGCTGTACAGGCGGAGTTCCACGGCATCGGCATTGTCTGCCCACACGGAGAAACTCGTGAGCCCCGGAGTGTAGATGCATTCGCGGAAGCGGGATTCCCTTCGGGTCTGTGTGTTGCAGGACAGAACGGCAGCCATCAGTGTCGCAAGCAATAGGATGCGTTTCATTCTATAATACTTCTATCAGTTCCACCACGAATTTGAGGGCGCTGTACGGAGGGATGGCCCCGCCGGCGCCGTTCTCGCCGTATGCCAGGGTGTACGGCAGGTACAGTTCGTATTTGGCGCCTTCCGCCATGAGCTGCAGGCCTTCGGTCCAGCCCTTGATCACCTGGTTCAGACCGAATATCGCGGGTTCCCCGCGCTTGTAAGAGCTGTCGAATATCTGGCCGTTGGGGAAGGTGCCTTCATAGTGGCACTTCACCTGGTCCGTAGCCTTGGGGTGGCGGCCGGTGCCTTCCTTGAGCACCTTGTACAGCAGGCCGCTCTTTGTGGCGCGCACTTCCGGGTCCTTCATGGCTGCGGCCAGGAACTTTTCTCCTTCCGCTTTGGCAGCTGCGCCCGCTGCAGACGCACGCTCCTTCTGTTCTTCCTCCAGCTCACGGTAGAAAGCGTCCAGGGCTTCTCCCGCTTCTTCTATGCTGATTGCCGTTTTCTCCCCTTTGAGCATGGCGCTCAGTCCGGCCACGAAATCTTCCAGTTCAAGACCGTGGATTCCCTGCTGGAACAGGCTGGAAGCCACGCTCATTCCAAATGCATAACTCTTTTTGTCCATATTGTTGAATGTATTTTTTGCTTAACATACAAAGATACATCAAGGCGTCTTGATTTCCAAACGGAAAAGCAGTATATTTGCGTCAAATCACAGTTCAAATGAACGGAAAAGTTTTAATTTTTTCGGCTCCTTCCGGTTCCGGCAAGAGCACCATAGTGAATCACCTTCTTCCGCTGCACCCGGAAATGGAGTTTTCCGTATCGGCAACATCCCGCCCTCCCCGCGGAGAGGAAAAAGACGGTGTGGAGTATTATTTCCTGGACGTGGATGATTTCCGCGCACGGATTAAGGCCGATGAATTCGTGGAATACGAGCAGGTGTACGAGGGCCGCTTCTACGGCACCCTCAAGAGCGAAGTTCAGCGCATCTGGGCCAAAGGACATGTCATTGTGTTCGATGTTGACGTTAAAGGCGGCGTATCGCTCAAGAAGTATTTCGGCGACAGCGCCCTGTCGGTCTTCATCCAGGCCCCATCGGTGGAGGAACTCCGCCGCAGGCTCATAGCCCGCGCCACAGACAGCATGGAAGCCATCGAGGAACGCGTTGCCAAAGCCGCTGAAGAGATGACCTACGCACCCAAATTCGACCGTATCCTCATCAACGACAATCTTCAGGACGCCTTCGCCAGGGCGGAGGAAATGGTGGACGAATTCCTGAAATGAAAGTAGCGGTCTACAGCGGCAGTTTCAATCCCCTCCACAAGGGACACGAAGCCATTTTGCGCCATCTCACACGGGATTCCCGATTTGGCCGCGTGCTGCTGGTTGTAACTCCGCAAAACCCTTTCAAGGCAGGTGATGCCGATGTTTCCGATGCATCGGAACGTTTCCGCCAGGCGGAAGCGGCCCTTGCCCGCCACCCCGACATCAATGCACAGGCCTGCGACATCGAGTTCCGGATGGACCCGCCGCATTACACGGTGCGCACACTGGACGCCCTGAAGGCCGCGCATCCGGAAGACTCGTTCACCCTTGTCTGCGGGGCCGACTGCCTGGAGAGTTTCCCGCGCTGGAAAGACTA
>JAGAAY010000065.1 GCA_017615065.1 Bacteroidales bacterium
CGGAATGTCGGGGTATAGCTGCTTGAGAATCTTGGTGTATACCGTAACGGCATAATCTGGCCTGGCGCCAGCCTTGCCGTCCGGGGTATATGCGTCGTCATGCCTTAGGCGCTTGCCGGCCGTGTAGTGGTTCACCATGGAGTCCATGGCCCCTGCATTCACGCCGAAGTACAGCCTGGGCGCACCCAACTTGCGGAAATCCCGCAAATCGTCCCTCCAGTTCGGCTGCGGAACCACCGCCACCCTGTATCCCGCCTTCTGCAGCCACCTTGCAATAACAGCAGTTCCAAACGACGGATGATCCACAAAGGCATCCCCGCTGAAGATTATAATATCAATATAATCCCAGCCGAGCTCCTTCACTTCCTTCACCGAAGTGGGAATCATCTCTGCTGCCATATCAGAACTTCCTGCGACGGAGTTTGAGGACGCCCCAGAAGGCTTCGCCGAAGATGCCGCTGCTCATTTTGGAGGTGCCTTTCTGGCGGTTGGTGAAGACGATGGGGACTTCGCTGAGCTTGAATTTGAGCCGGTAGGCGGTGTATTTCATCTCGATCTGGAAGCCGTAGCCCTTCATGCGCACGCCGTCAAGGTTCATCGTTTCAAGCACTTTGCGGCTGTAGCAGACGAAGCCGGCCGTGGTGTCGAAAATCTTCATGCCAAGGACGGCCCTCACGTATGTGGATGCGAAGTATGACATCACGATGCGGCCGATGGGCCAGTCCACCACCGAAATGCCTTTGCAGTAGCGCGAGCCTATGGAAAGGTCGGCCCCTTCATCGGCACAGGCTTTCCAGAGGCGAAGCAGGTCGTCGGGGTTGTGGGAGAAATCGGCATCCATTTCGAAAACGTAGTCGTAATCCCTCTCCAGGGCCCATTTGAAGCCGGCGATGTATGCAGTTCCAAGGCCCTGCTTGCCGCTGCGCTCGATTATGTGCAACTTGCCGGGGAATTCCTGCATAAGCGTCTTTACTGCCGATGCCGTGCCGTCCGGCGAGCCGTCGTCGATTACCAGCACCTGGAATTCGCCTTGGAGCGAGAACACCTTGCGGATGATGGCCTCGATGTTCTCGATTTCGTTGTAGGTGGGGATTATGACCAGTTTCTTGTCCATATTATTTCACTGTGAGAAGAAGGTCGATGGGGAGGTTTTCCGATGAATTGCCGATTAGGATGTGGAAGTCGCCGGGCTCGAGCTTCCAGTCGTGGGCTTCCGCGTCGAAGAAGCTGAGATCGGCAGGGGTGAGGGTGAAGCTGAGCTTGCGGGCCTCGCCGGGCTGCAGGTATACTTTCTGGAAGCCCTTGAGCTCGCGCACGGGACGTTCCACGGAGGCTTCCGCGTCGTTCACGTAAAGCTGGACGACCTCGGCGCCGGCTTTGTCGCCGGTGTTCTTGACCGTGACGTTAACAGTTACGTTGCTTCCTGCCTTGACTGCACCCTTGGACAGGGATGCGCCGCTGAGCTCGAACGTGGTGTAGCTGAGGCCGTAGCCGAAGGGATACTGCACGGGGATATTCTGAGTGCTGTACCAGCGGTAGCCGATGAACACTCCCTCGTCGTAGTATTCTTCCCAGTAGGGGAGGCCTTCCACTTCGATGCCGGGGTACTGTCGTTCGGTCTTGATGGGGCCGTCGGCAAGGGCTTTGGGCATGGTGAAGGGCAGTTTGCCGGAGGGATTCACGGCGCCGGTGAGGACATCGGCAAGGGCATGGCCGTTCTCGGAGCCGCCGTACCACGCCTGTACGATTGCATTCACCTTATCGGCCCACGGCATGGCTACGGGCGAACCGGAAATGTTGACCACGATGAGGTTGGGGTTGATTTCCGCCAGCGCTTCGATGAGCTCGTCCTGGCCGTAGGGGAGGATGATGTCTTCGCGGTCTGTGCCTTCGTTGTCCTGATGCTTGCTCTTGTTAAGGCCGCCGATGAAGATTACGACATCGGCCTCTTTGGCTGCCGCTACGGCATCGGCCTTGAGCTGGTCCGCGCTGCGGCTTTCGCTGAGGTCCTGGCCGGTTACGACCATGTTGTAGTCGGTTCGGGTGTCTCCCACGTAGCCGCGCTCCCAGACCACATCGGCCTTGCCTTCAAAGGCTTCCCTGATGGCGTCCAGGGGGATAATTTCATATTTGGTCTTGAGGTTGGAGCTGCCGCCGCCCACCACCATCATCTTGTAGGCGTTCTCGCCCACGAGGAGGATTGTGGGGAGGCTATTGTCATTTCGAACTTGCCGAGAAATCTCATCGACATTCAGCGGCAGGGCGCCGTTGTTCTTGAGCAGGACGATGCCTTCTGCGGCGATCTTGCGGGATGCGGCGAAGTGTTCCGGGCTGGTGAAACTGCCATAATGGGTTTCCGGGCCCATGGATGTGCGGAAAATGGTGCGGAGAACGCGGCGCGCCTTGTCGTCAAGGTCTTCCTGTTTTGCACGGCCGTCACGGAGGCGTTCCAGATAGGGATTGGCCAGGTGGTACATGTCGTAGGTGTTGGACGCAGCGCCCTGAAGGCCGTTGGTCCAGGTGCCCATCTCGATGTCAAGGCCGTTGTTGGCTGCCTCGTCATCGTCCCTGCAGCCGCCCCAGTCGCTGATTACAACACCGTCGAAGCCCCATTCGCCCTTGAGGATTTCCTGGAGCAGGCGCTTGTTGTGGCAGTTGTACTGGCCGTTCCACAGGTTGTAGGAGCCCATGATGGCCCAGGCGCCGCCTTCCTGAACGGCTGCCTTGAATGCGGGGAAGTATATCTCGTACAGGGTACGGTCGTCTACGTTGGAGTTGGTCTTGGTGCGGCGGGTTTCCTGGTTGTTCACGGCGAAGTGCTTCACGCAGGCGGCGACGCCCTGCTCCTGCACACCTTTAATATAAGGTACTACCAGCTGGGCTGCCAGATACGGGTCTTCGCCCATGTATTCGAAGGTGCGGCCGTTGAGCGGTGTGCGGCCCATGTTGATGCCGGGGCCGAGGAGGATGTCCTTTTCACGGTAGCGTGCTTCCTCGCCGATGGACTTGCCGTACAGTGCCGACAGCTCACGGTCCCAGGTTGCCGCAAGGTTCACCAGGGCAGGGAAGGCGGTGCAGGAGTCGTTGGTCCAGCCTGCCTGGTTCCATTCGTCCCAGAGCACCTCCGGCCTGATGCCGTGAGGCCCGTCCGTGTGCCACAGTTCCGGAATGCCCAGGCGCGGCACGCCGTGGCTTGAAAACTTTGACTGAGCGTGCGTAAGGGCCACTTTCTCCTCCATCGTCATGCGGCTTAAGGCATCTTCCACCCTCTCTTCCAGTGGCTTTGTTGTGTCCAGGTAAACGGGCAGGTTGCTCTTGGGGCTGCCGCAGCATGCGGCGATTAGTACTGCACTTGTTAAGATGATAGTGGCTCTTTTCATACGCGTCTGATTTATAACTTTCAAAGCTAGTAAAAAACACTGGATTTTGCAAATGCCGCTTTTGGACCCTGATGGACTTTGCCGGATATCCACGAAAATGGTGTTATAGCGCGGTCTGTGTGGATATCCGGTTGGGTTTTTCGTCCTTTTTCCCGTTTTTGTTGCCAGATATCCACGAAATCGGTATTGCAGTGCATTCTGTATGGATATCCGGTACGGGAGGGGTGGGGGAGTGCGAGTGTGGTTGGGAGTCGGGCGCACGGGCCGGCCCGGACTGCCGCGCCTAGCGGCTTGCCTGCTCGGGAGATTAGGGACGGCATATATAAATCAGTGGGGTCTCTTGCCGTGGCTGACGCCCAAGCCCCAGATAGATGGATACACATGCTATGTGTAGTGAATTGGGCGGGAGAAGCGTGAAATGGATGTGTCTGAGAGACAGGGTGTTATAAAAAGTTAGTCCGGCCTGCCGCCGGACTAACTTTTAACAAGATATTGAATGTCAGCGACTTGCATTTCACGCACGATGTGGATGGCAAGCCGTGCCGGGCGGAGGGGGACTCACGGTATTCCCGTAGGTCTCCGTGCCGGACGGGGGTTTACTCCCTGTATTCCAGCAGGTCGCCGGGCTGGCATTCAAGGGCCTGGCACAGGGCGTCCAGGGTGGAGAGGCGCACGGCTTTGGCTTTGCCGCACTTCAGGATTGAAAGGTTGGCGGGGGTGATGCCGACTTTCTGGGCCAGCTCGCCGGAGGACATTTTCCGGCGCGCGAGCATTACGTCTACGTTTACAATTATCGGCATAGGACCTCCTTATTCAGCTTTTTCCTGAGGCTGCTCTTCCGCGGCTTTGCCCTTCAGGTAGGAAGGAAGCTCCATTCCGGCCATTTTGAACAGCTCGTCCAGCGGGGGAACGCTCTTCATCATACCGGAGATGAAGTTGGAAGTGGCGGTTTTGCCATCGGAACCGTTGCCGGTGTCCCATACGGTTACCTTGTCGATGTTGATGCCCTTGACGGCCTCTACCTGGGTCTTCACCAGATCGGGGAGTTTGTCGGCAATCATCATCAGGACGGCCTTCTGGGCGTCGCCTTCTGCTGCGGTTACGAGGCTCTTGAAACCATCGGCCTGCTTGGTGAGGATCTCGAAGAGACCGCGGGCCTGTGCGTCCATCTTGGCGTAGATGGCATCGGCCTCACCCTTTGCCTTGCGGCGTGCCTGCTCGGCTTCTGCCTCGGCTTCGATGATCTTCTTCTCCTTGTCGATTTCGGCAACGACCACGATGTTGGCCTTCTGGGTTGCCTGCTCACGTTCGGCACGGGCAAGCTCGGCGTCGCGCTCGCTCTGGTATGCCTCCTGCAACGCCTTTGCGGCCTGCACCTTTTCGGCGGCTACTGCCAGGCGGTCTGCCTCTGCGGTCTTCTGACGGCGGAGAGCATCGGAGTTGGCGATTTCGATCTTGGCGTTGTTTTCACCCT
Organism: Bacteroidales bacterium; assembly: GCA_017615065.1. Taxonomy (GTDB): domain Bacteria; phylum Bacteroidota; class Bacteroidia; order Bacteroidales; family UBA932; genus Cryptobacteroides. The sequence continues at coordinate 4,855 of JAGAAY010000065.1, forward strand.
TAACGGCATCGGCATCGGCTGCGGCCACGTTCACACGCGTGTCCTTATCGGCATTTGCCTTACCGGTTTCACCGTAACGGTTCTGCTCTGCCACGCTCTTCTTTGCGTCGTTGATGGCCTTTGCGGCGGCTTCCTTACCGAGAGCCTCGATATAGCCGGACTCGTCGCGGATATCGGTGACATTCACGTTGATGAGCTTAAGGCCGATCTTGCGGAGCTCTGCCTCCACGTTCGCGGAAACGCTGGCCAGGAACTTGTCGCGGTCGGCATTGATTTCCTCGATGTCCATGGTGGCGATGACGAGACGGAGCTGACCGAAGAGGATATCGGTGGCGATGCTCTGGATGCTGTCCGTGCTGAGGCCGAGGAGGCGCTCTGCGGCGTTGGTCATCACCTCGGGCTCAGTGCTGATACCCACGGTGA
>JAGAAY010000066.1 GCA_017615065.1 Bacteroidales bacterium
AACGGCAACCTTTCGGCTGCCGTCTTGGAGCGGAAAACGAGACTCGAACTCGCGACCCCGACCTTGGCAAGGTCGTGCTCTACCAACTGAGCTATTTCCGCATTACAATCCCGTTTTGGTGAATCGGGACTGCAAAGGTACAACTAAAAATTAAATCTGCAAATTTTTCTTTCATTTTTTGCAGGCGGAAGGTGTTTTTGGGGATTAAGATGGGCTCTGTTCCGGTGAAGTTGCCCGTGCGGATTGTGCCGGGCCGGGGCAACGCCGCGGAGGCTCTTGGCGGCGCGGTGATGGCGCGGGGCAAAGGCCGGGGTGCCGGATTTCTTCACGGAGGACACCGAGGTGGTGCTGTAGGCGTGGCCGTCAACGGCGACGGAGACTATGTTGTACTCGCCGGAGAAGTCGCCGTCGTCGGTGAAGGTGAGCACGAGGACGTCATAGTTGCCCGCCGTGTGCACGTCGAATCCAAGCGGTTCGCCTTCTTCTGTGCCGAGGACCATCTGTGCCAGGAAGTCGTGAAGGTCGTCGAAGTAGTCCGTGAAATCCTCGCCACAATAATCAATCCATTCGGCCAGATAGTCTTCTATCTCGGAGGCAAAGTTTGCGGCATAGGCGGGGACATCGGCCGCGGTGATGCCACCGGCATCAAACACATCGATGTGCCACAGGCTCTCGCCGGTGCCGGTTGCCGAGAAGACGTCCCGGCTGCCGCTAGTGCCGGTATAAAGGCCGAGATAAGATGCTCCCAGGGCAGTGTTCACCGTGAAGGTTTCGGGTACGCCTATTTCCTGCTTGAAATCGTCCAGGCTGACACCGCCGCCGCTTCCAGAGCCTTCATATTCAGGGAATGTGGCTGAAGATACACCATATCGGCCAGTAGGAGTGCCCTCCTCGTCAAACTCGACAATGAAAATCTTGCCTGCGCCTGCGCCCGGATATTCCATAAAGGATTCTTCTCCATCGGCAAAGAGGATGTCGGAGATGCTGTAATCCCCGAGCATGTCTTCGACGTAATAGGCCCAATCCAGGATCACATCCTCGACGCCGTCGTAGTACTTCTCAAAGATATCGTCCGTGATGCCTTCCGCAGCATAATACTTGATGCCCGGGGTGGTCACTTTAAGGTCGATCCAGTCGCCATAGTCGTCGGTATACGGCTCACCGTCCATGACGGCGCTCCAGCCTTCCACCAGTGTGGCATCGACCTCAATCTCGCCGCCGCCTCCCTCGAATTCGGGGAATACGACATCGATCACATTATACTTGCCGGTGAGTTTGCCGTTTGCATCGAATTCGGCCAGATAGATCTTGCCGGGGCCCGCGCCGGGATAACCGATATAGGTATAATCGCCGTCGGAGAAGAGCCATTCGGTGATGCTGGACTGCGTGGCGACATAATCTTCCCAGCTCTGGAAATAGTCCTCAACGCTTTCGTAATACTCCGCGAAATCGGCATCGGTAATGCCCTCGACATCATAGTATTTGATGCCGTTGGTGGAGACTTTAAGGTCGATCCAGTCGCCGTATTCGTCGGTATACGGATCTCCGTCCACTTCGATGGTCCAGGCCGATACTTTCGTGAAGCCGTCGGGAACCTCTTCTTCGCCGTTGCCGCCGCCGTTGTCGCCGCTTTCCTGATTGCCTCCGCCTCCGCCGTAAGTCTTAAGCGTGAGCGATACGGAAGACGGATTGCCGACTACTGCGCCGATGGCGTCCTGGATGCTGATGGTTACCGCAGTGCCCTCGGCAATGCCTTCCGGGTTCACTTTTACCATAAAGCCCGAGGCCTTGCTGCCCGCAGGGATGATAACGGTTTTATCGAATTCCAGTTTATCGGCCGGGGTGCCTGAGATGAGCACCTGGATATCGGTTACCGCCGCCTCGGAAAGGGAGAGGCTCACGGCGGCCACATTCTCCGAATTGAAGGAACCGCTTGCGGAAATGGTCACTACAGGCTGGTTCGATGTACATGCGGCAAATGCCAGAATGGCTGCAAGAGCGAATACAATTTTCTTCATGTCGATACAGTTAACATCTGCAAAGATAAAAAAAGGACGGCATTCAGGCAAATCTGCCGGGGCCGTCCTGATTATCTTTCCGTGCCGGATTATGAAATATACTTGTTGATGAGACGGATAATCAGCTCGTTGAGTTTCTCAACCTGATACTCTCCAACGGAAGGTACGATATGGGAGTTGCCCACCTGGCTGTCGTTGGTGAGGAACACGTAGGTGCCGCCGGTGAGGATGGCGAACTGCCTGCACATGAACTCGCAGTCCTTTCTGTCCGAGCTGCAGAATACGGGAATGATCTTGATTCCCGCCTCGCTGAATTTGGAGATGGACTTCTGCATGCTCTCGATAACGCCCTGATGATCCTTGTGTGCGGGAGCGTCAAGAATCATGAACGCAATTTTTGCGTATGCGTTCGTGTGCCACTGGAGCTGTGTCAAAGTTGTTTCCAGTGCGGTGTGGACGGCCTCGGGGCAGTCTCCGCCGCCGGCCGCGTATTGATCTTTCACGAATGCTGCTGTAGCGGAAATGTCGGTGGTGAATTCCGACGTGCGGGTGAGGTAATCATCGCCCTCGTCGCGGTAGAACACCGTTCCGGTGAAGATACTGAATGCCGATTGCGTCTGGCCCACTTTCGTGAGAATATCGGCAAGGTCCTTCTTCAGGAAGTCGATTTCATCGGTCATGGAGCCGGTTGCATCCACGATGAATGCGATATCCACCTGATTGCCGGGGGTGCCGGCCGATGCTACCGTGTAGACGTTTTCTTCAATTTTTGCCGATGTCCATGCGCTCACCTTCGGGTTGCCGGCCTGAAGCGCGCCGTCGATGCTCACGGTGCAGGTTTCCAGATTGACGGTGGACTCCTCCTTGAAGACATCGGCCCACAGGTTTGCGATGCCGGAATTGTCGGTTTTGGAGGTCCAGAGGACGTCGCCATCGGCCGATTTGAGCTCGAGTTTCGCTCCCACTACGGGCGCGCCGGCCGCATCCAAGACCTTGCAGGCGAAGCGGTTGGCGGTATAGAGCCCCCAATAGCGGTTGAACTTTGCGTAATCCTGGCCGTTTATGATGCCGCCCCAGTAATTCCAGTTGTCGAGGTCGTTCCATTCCCCGGCGGTCAGTACGCCGGACTCTCCGTTCCCGGCCTGAGCGTTGCCCGGTTCTCCTGCGCCTTCGCCGCTGGCGCCACCATCGGCGGAAAAGTACTCGCCACCGGAATACTTGCCGTCGGCATCAATATAAAAATCACTCTTGGAACAGCCCGCGACTGCCAGGGCTGCGATACATGCATATATAAGTTTTTTCATATTCAAATTCATTCTGGCGATAGTATAGATGCATTTTGGTGCGGAAATGTTGCAAATAATTTGACGTAACGAATTTTTTACGTAATTTAGCGGATGAAAAACCGAACACATTTTAACACTATTATTATTATGAAAAAATTTGCAGCAATCTTACTTTGCGGAGTGATCCTCCTTTCCAGTTGCGGTGCTTCCAAAACAGCCAAGGGCGGCCTCATCGGTTCCGGTGCAGGTGCAGCAGTAGGCGCAGTGGTGGGTTATCTCATCACCGGTGACGCACAGGGCCTTGCCATCGGCGCGGCGGTCGGAACGGCTGTCGGCGGCGGCGCAGGCGCAGCTATCGGCAGTGCAATGGACAAGAAGGCCGAAGAACTCGCAGCCCTGGAAGATGCCAAGGTGGAAACGATTACCGACAAGAACGGTCTCACCGCCATCAAGGTCACTTTCAACAGCGGAATTCTCTTCGCCGTGAACAAGGCGGACCTTTCAAAGGAAGCCAAGGAAGAACTCAAGCAGTTTGCAGCCCAGATGGCAGACCTGCCGGACACCGACATCACCATCTTCGGCCACACGGACAACACCGGTTCCGCTTCCGTTAACGAGAAGCTCTCCCTCAAGAGGGCAAAGGCAGTTGCCGATTATCTCACCCGTCACGGCATCGCGGCAGACCGCATCGTCTATGAGGGACACTCCTTCAACGAGCCTATCGCCAGTAACGACACCCCCGAAGGACAGGCCCAGAACCGCCGCGTGGAAATCTTCATTTCCGCAGGCAAGGCCATGATCGAAGCGGCAGAGGCAGGGCAGCTTTAATAGGCTGACCCACTGCAGATTTAGGGCGGCTTGCTTTGCAGGCCGCTCCTTTTTTATTATTTTTGCGGCTTAATACTGAAACCGAACCCATGAAAAAACCGTTCGAAAGATTCGACATGGCTAAGGAACCCGTGCGTACAAAGTGGTACCTGAAGCCTCTCACCAAGCTTTTGAGCGCGCCGGACATGATCCGGCACAGGCCGCTCATCGAGTATCACCGTGGCACGAAAGAACTGAAGCCGCCGTATCTGCTGCTGTGCAACCATAATGCTTTCATGGACTTTAAGGTGGCCACGCAGATAATCTATCCTCACAGTGCAAACTACGTTGTGGCCATCGACGGCTTCATCGGCCGCGAAGGGCTGCTGCGCAATGTGGGGTGCATATGCAAGCGCAAGTTCACCAGCGACATGGTGCTTGTGAGGCAGCTTAAGCGCGTGATCGAGAACGGCGATATCGCGGTGGTTTATCCGGAGGCGCGGTACTCGCTGTGCGGCACCACGGCCGTGCTGCCGTCGTCGCTGGGCAAGCTTTGCAAGATGCTGGGCGTGCCCGTTGCAACGCTTATCTGCCATGGACATCACGTGAATTCCCCGTTCTGGAATCTGCATGACAGGGGAATACGCACATCGGCCGATTTCACCCTGCAGTTCACGGCCAAGGGCGTGGAAAAGAGCACGCCGGAGCAGATAAACAGGGCTCTCGTGAAGGCTTTCCAGTACGATGATTTTGACTGGCAGGCCAAATCCGGCACCCTGGTGAAGTATCGCAAGCGCGCGGAAGGCCTGCACAAGGTGCTGTACCAGTGCCCGCACTGCGGTACGGAGTACGAGATGGACTCCAAGGGGGAGGAAATCTTCTGCAAGCACTGCGGCAAGCGCTGGAGAATGACGCGCCTGGGCGAGCTGGTAGCGATTGAAGGGGAGACGGAGTTCACCCACATTCCCAACTGGTATGAGTGGGAGAGGGAGAACGTGCGTGCGGAAGTTGAGGCCGGCACCTACGACTCCGGCGAGCTTCCGGTGCACGTTGACACCCTGCCCAACGCAAAGAAGTTCATCCGCCTTGGCAACGGCACCATGCGTCACGACATGACGGGCTTCCATGTCCACGGCACCGATGTGGACGGGGATCCGTTCGACATGGATATTCCCGTACCGTCACTGTATTCCGTTCACATCGAGTACGAGTATCTTGGCAAGTACGGCGACTGCGTGGACCTGAACACCCTGGATGACACCTGGTACACCTACCCCGAGGTGGACGGCCCTCCCTTCTCGGTTACCAAAATGGCCCTGGCCACGGAAGAGCTCTATTTCGCTCACCGCCGCGCCATCGGCAAGCCCTGCCCTCCGGGATTGGCGTAAAATGTAAGTTGTTGAGTGTGAGGGACTTGTAAAAACGGGGTGTTGCATTTTGCAACACCCCGTTTTTATAAAACGTTGAATATCAACGAAATCCATTTTACGGACGTAAATCACCGCACTTTGGGTATGTCGCTCCAGAGGGTGGTGTAGTGGGGGGATTGGCGCTCGCAGGAGGAGCGGATGCGGCCGTCGCCCTGGTTGCCGAAGCGCACGGTGCCGCGGCCGTAGGCGGAGGAGATGTCGTCGAGGGCGCGGGAGAGGCGTTCGGAGCGTTCGAGTTCTGAGGCGTCTTCGAAGAGCGATGGAACCTGTGCCGATGCCTGGCCGATGCGGCCGAGCAGGACTCCCGCTTTTTTGTATGCGTAACCGCTGCGCCAGAAGCTACGGCAGGCGCCGAGGGCCGCGCCGATGATGGCGCGATAATCGTCCGAGGGGTTTGGCAGGACGGTCAGGTGGCTGCCGAATGTCTGCGGGGCATCGTCGCGGAAGCGGTTTGTGAGAGCGAATACGGCCACTTCCTGGCATACGGATTTCTGGCGGCGGAGTTTCTCTGCGGCGGAATACGCGAAGTTGGCCACCTGCTGCGACAGATCGGCCAGTGCGGTTATTTCATGGGCAAAGCTGCGCGAAACGCAGATGCTCTGCTTAGGCTCGATAACGTCTTCAAAGCCGATGCAGGGAACGCCCCGCAGTTCGCGCCAGGTGCGGTAGCCGGGCAGGTTGAACATTTTGCGCACCTGCAGTTCGCCCAGCTGCGTATAGTCCCAGGCCGTGCGGATGCCCATCGACACAAGCTTTTTCACGCTGCGCCGGCCGATGCCCCAAACGTCCTCAACCGGAAACGAGCGCAACACTTTTTCAATGTCTTCGGGCCGATGAAGGAAGCATCCGCCCTTGAGCTTCGGGTATTTCTTGCACAGCTTGGAGGCGATTTTCGCGAGGGTTTTGGAGGGCGCAATGCCCACCGAAACGGGGATTGATGTGCGCTTCCAGCAATCGGCCGATATCTGTTTGGCGTAGGCGTCAAAATCGACATCCATGCCGTTGAGGTCCAGAAAAGCCTCGTCGATGGAGTAGACTTCCACGGCCGGCGCGTATTCTGCCAGCACCTCCTGCACCCGGCGAGACATGTCGCCGTACAGCGGAAAGTTCGATGAAAACACGGCCACACCGTAGCGGTCCACTATCGGCCTTATCTTAAATAAAGGATCACCCATCTTGATGCCCAGCGCCTTGGCCTCGTTGCTTCGGGACACGGCGCATCCGTCGTTGTTCGACAGCACAATCACCGGCCTGCCCGCGAGATCAGGGCGGAATACCCTCTCGCAGGAGACGAAGAAATTGTTGCAGTCGGCAAGGGCGTACATCCTCAGGCCTTTTTGATTATCCAGGTCACGACGCCCCACACCATGAAGCGGTTGCCGTCGTGGATTTCTATCGGCCGGTATTTTCCTGAGTTTTCGTTTGCAGGGAGGAGGCGGACGCCATCGGCCTGGATTTCCACACGCTTCACGGTGTATTCGCCATCCACGAAGCACACGGCCTTGCATCCGTTATACGGGTCCAGGGAGCGGTCTACGATGAGAATGTCGCCCTCGTCCATGCCGGCGTCCACCATCGACACGCCGTCCACCTGGAAAAAGAATGTCGATGCGCTGTGGCGGACAAGGAGCTTCACAAGGTCCAGTTTCTCGCGCACTTCCTCCGCGGGAGAGGGAAAACCGGCCTTCACCTGGCCCAGCATAAGGGCTTCCAGGCTTTCCTGGCCGGAGAGGGGAATGAAATCGTCGGGTTGCATGCTGCAAATTTAGAGATTTTTGCTATCTTTACGAAAATTCATTTCAGCTATGATCCTTACAACCACCCCGTCCGTAGAAGGACGCACGATTGCCGAGTATAAAGGCATCGTCTTCGGAGAAGTTGTCTCCGGTGTCAATTTCCTTAAAGATTTTGCATCCAGCATCCGCGACATCATCGGCGGCCGCAGCAACACCTATGAGAAAGAGCTCATCCAGGCCCGCGAAAACGCCCTGAACGAACTCTCCCAGCGCGCC
>JAGAAY010000067.1 GCA_017615065.1 Bacteroidales bacterium
GTTAATGACTTGCAACGACGTCGAATCGAATTATCGCATCGGAAAGCGATTCAAATCGTGAACAAGCAAAAACGTTAGTAAAACATTAAATATTAATAACTTATAAAATCATGATGCGGATTTATCGCATCGCTAGTATAAAGAAACATTAAAAAAACGGCAGTAGAAGGGACTCCGCCGGATGAATAAAAATCCTGCCGGCGGGGTTGAGGCCGTCGGCAGGATAGGGGAGAGGGTGATTGTCATCTCGACCAAGCGAAGCGCGTGGAGAGATCTCTCGACTTCGCTCGAGATGACAGGATCGGATTAAAGGTCAGCTACGTTGTTGCCACCGTCGGTGAAGTTAGTGTCGCCACAAATACTAATAGTGCCAGTGTGGTGGCAATTCTTAATCGTGGTTCCAGTCACGGACTTTGCAGCGATTTCACCCCTAACCGTAGTTGCTTTAGGAGCAGTGATATCAGTACAATAGTTGTAGCAACCGTCAACCACGCTTCCTGTATCAAGTGTTCCAACAATTCCACCAGAAACAAATCCTTGAGAAGCCGTGATCTTTGTTCCATGGAATTTGCAATTCTTAAACGAAGAATTAACCGCCCAGCCACAGATACCTCCGGTGACGTGATTATACATGTTATAATTAACAGTAACATCACAATTCTCAACATCGGTGTATTCGGCATATGCGGCGACGCCACCGCAGGTGCCACGCCTTGATCCGACATTCGCAGTCGAATACTCCCATGTGCAGTCAGAAATTGTAATATGGGATGCATCGGTTCCTTTAGCAACGCCAACTATACCACCATCGGCAAATATCTTAGTTACATCATTGTCCGTATTATTGCCAGCATTGATATTAGTATATCCCGTGTTGCTGCAATTGCTTATAGAGGATGTTCCTTCCATATAACCAGATATGCCACCGACGTACAAATTAGAATCCGTAATGGTGACGTTAGTAGGGGCCGCATGAACATATCCATTATTCGTACAGTTACTTATAGTAACATTTTTGACAGTATAACCTAAAATACCTCCGGCACAACAATCTTTGTGTGCAGCTGCTACTGTTGCACCCAAGTTAACTTCGCCGGAGTTGGCCACCTCTGTCTTCTTGTTATCGCAACCGGAAATTGTACCATTTCCGTCCATAATACCAATGATTCCACCAATATAGACTTTGGTAGCAGGATTAGAAGTCCAGTTAAAGTGGACGTAACCGCTGTTGACCGCATTCTGAACAGATGCACTTGAATAACCAGCAATACCTCCGATACAATACTTGATGGGCGTTCCATTAAAATTGGTATTGAAGTAAACTTTCCCTGTATTTGTTATATTCTTTGTAGAGCCTCCATCAATTGCAGCTGTATTTGAACCAATTACACCGCCAAGTCGAACATCTACAGCGTTCGCGGCTTTAGACTCCACTCTGGAGACAGTAAGGGTCGCAGTATTCTTTAAATCAGAGACATTAGTTGAAGCATTCTCTCCAATAACTCCTCCGACGTTAGGGCATCGAGCTGCGTACAATTTATCTCCACCATCAACGCCCGTTGTCATTTGAGCGACATCACCGTTGTTTGTACATGAAGAAATAGTACCACCGGATACGTTCAAACCTACAATTCCACCAATGCTCTGAAGGCGAGTATTGGAACGATGATAAACTGTCGCGTTATTTGTACAACCAGTTACTGTTCCACTGGCATTGTTCTTTCCAACAATACCGCCGGTCTTCATATACCTTGCTTTAGTATTATCGTCATCAGCTTGTCTCACTACGGTATTCATAATAGACGAACCATTAGTACATGAAGAAACGGTTCCATTATCAATTTCACCTATAATACCACCGACAGCCGAATAGTATGCGACATCTGATTTATGAACAATAATGCCCTCAGAACCGCTGTAAATGCCAGCAACCGTGGCATGATCAGACGTTGTTGTACAAGAAGTAACACTTGCTCCACCGCTGAGCTGTCCAACGACTCCACCAATAATTGTATAAGGGTTGCTCTTATCGCTGGATGAGATCTGTGCTGCATTACTGATTGCGCCCTTAAAGTATGAACCGGTAACGCTACCTGCATTGCTGAAGCGTCCGACCAGACCTCCGATACAGAGTTTTTCGGTGCTGGTAAATCCGGCAGGTGTGGAAATGAGGCCGGAATACTCGGAATTCTTTACAGTGCCGGTAACGGCGCGGCCGACCAGTCCGCCTAACGATGTCAAATAAGTAACATCCGCTTTATCGGCCAATGTGACATTAGCAGCTGAATTAACGTTGTCAAGTTCGCCCCTATGGTATCCGACGATGCTGCCGAACATGCCCTCAATCGTATTGGAATGAGTGAATGTGAATGAACAGGTATTATCAACAGTCAAGTTGTAGATTTTGCTTCCATCATCAGTTGCACAGAAGAGAGGGACTGTCGCGGTTAAACTCTTGATTGTGCAGTTGTTGCCGTTAAATGTGCCACAGAAATAGTTCCTGGCATCACCATTAACGCCTTCTTTTACGCCAATACCGCCGGTTGCGTTGAATGCCGCAGATGATGTTGCATCAAAAGTAATATCATTAACAAGTTTGGCGCAGAGATCTGATTCGCCGCTATTGTATCTTTGGGCAAATGCTACCAATTCATTAGCAGAGGAGATTTCGATGCCGAGTTCGGTGCCGGTGGGGACGAAGTCGAATTCGGGCATGTTGTACTGCTTGCCTGCTTCGGCCGTCCATGATGAGGCCTTGCTCTTGGTCATGATGTGGCCGTTCTTGTCCTGGACGATGATGTCGAAGCCGCTGGAATAGGTGCGGGCAGGGACAACGACGTAGTAAACGGCGGCAGTAGAAGTGGAGGTTTCCTGGCTTTTAACCACCTTGACAACCTTGTCAGCATCGGCCGTGGATGTGCCGGTAAGGGTTGCGTTCTGGTAGTCAATCGTGAAGTCTCCGCTGACCTGTTCGTTGTTCTTTCCTTTGAAACGCACTGAGACGAGGTTATCTTCATCGGCACTTGACGCAGCCCTCTTTACGGACACCTTTACGATCGCGCAGAGGTGGCTCATCGAAATGCTGCTGCCATCGGCGGAATAACCGGCCATGGGGAACATGCCATCGGCAAAACCGTCGGCCTTATAGGTCTGGACAGCAGGAAGGGTTACCGTTGACGGGTCGAAATAAATGGATGAGGGATAGAGCACATTGTACGGAGTGCTGAGCGAGCCGGTGAATGTGAATTTGGTTGTCTGAACCGCATCGCCGATGCCAGCGAGGGCATCTGATGCTGTGCCGTTCACGGCAATCTTGTCACCGTTGGACCAGTACACTTTGCGGTTGCCGCTTTCGCTTGCGCCCATTGTGGTCTTGGTCTGTTCAATACCTACTGTGAGGACAGTCTTTACCTGGTTGGCGTCGGCAGGGTTCTCAACGGGTTCCTGCATTTCTTTGGCGCAGCTTGCCAGCAATCCCATTGCTGCAAGCAAGAAGAAATAACGTGTTTTCATACTAGTTCCAGTCCTCATCTTCTTCTTCAACTTCAGGAATTGTGTAATCCGGATTAGGATCGCCGGATGCAAGGAAACTGTGCTCCATGTGCACAGTAAAGAGTTCGCACAGAGGGGGTGTGTACTCCCGCGCGGAAGGCAACAATGTGCATTGTTTTTTCATAATTCGGTTATTATTAATGATTTGATTATAGTTCCACAGTTTGTGTATATGTGACTCCGAACATGTCCGTAACCCGGATTTCGCCTGAAGTGGCGCCGGGGGTGGGATGAACGGAGAATATTATCGATTTCTCGGAAGGGACGCAGTATTTGCGGTTGGTCTGGTTGTCGAAGGTGGCGTAGAGGTCCACATAGTCCGGATCAGTGCCGGGGGTGAATTCCATATCGGCAATCTTCACTCCGCCTTCGTACCATTCGGGAGTGCTCCAGCCTTCGCTCCAGTTCCAGATGTTCACTTTCACGGTGCCGTCGCCGGTGCGGGCGGGGGAGTAGGCCTTCATCTGATAGTCTTTGCCGGTTCCCACACCCTTGTACCACCAGCTCATGGACTCTCCGTGTACTTCAAGCACCATATAGCCCTGGGGCTCTCCCATCGAGGCTATGGGGCGGTTGAAACGGAGGGCGCCGGTACAGCGGGTGACACTGATACACTGGATGTTGGACGCACCGTGAGGGGTATCCTTACCTTTATAATTATAGTAGAAGTTTTCGTGATTATGCCCGTTCCAGGCATAAACCTCTTTATAAGACGACAGCAGTTCCAGGTACTTGGAGTAATTCATGCTGTAGGCGTTGTGCGAGCCGTGAGGCGAAGAGTTTGGCGTCTTGAACGGATTGTGGTGGCTGCAGGTGACGATAATCCTGTCCTTGGGAATGTATGACAGATCCGCCTGAAGCCATGAGAAAGTCTCGTCGTCAAGGCCATAGTGATATTTGTCATTGGCCGACGGACGGTCGTAGAGAATGGTGTTCAGAACAACGTAGTGGATGTCGCCAAGGTCGAAGGAATAGTTAGACGGGCCCACATATGTCTCGTAGCAGATATTGCCCAGATCGGTTTCAAAAAGATTCTGCTGGTCGTAATCGTGGTTGCCGATTACGTTGAACGTGGGGCACTGTATCATGGCTGCCCCGGCCATATAGTCGTCCCATGCGGCCATCTCGTTGTACACGAGGTCTCCGAGATTGATGCAATACACATCGCCGGAGAGGGATGCGCGGAAGGCTTCGGCATCAGGCGCAACGCGCTCGTGCCAGGCCTCCATGGAGCCGTCCCAGCCGTAGGGCTTAACCTGCGGGTCTGCGATCATCATGATTGTATAGTCTGCCGATGCTTCCCTGCGCTCCAGGACGAAATCCGCCTGAACGGCTTTGGAGCCGCGCGGGATGCGGAGGACAGTCTGGGGAATGCCGTCGCGGGTGGGGATGACGGCATCGGCAGGAATGCTCAGATATACGAACCGGGCTTTCGCCATATCCGATGTCATTGCAAATCTGCCGTCTTTGCCGGTGGTTACGCACTGATAGCCGTCGGTTACGACCACTCCTTCCCAGGGCTGCCCGGAAGGGGTTTTCACGGAACCTACCACATTGCCTTCGCGGGGAGCGGACTTGAGGGCAACGGCCCAGTCGGAAGGAGCGCTGCCGCCTGTCCTGATGGATACGGAGCCGGCAACTATTTCTCCGCGACATCCGGAAGCCGGGTTCACTTTGCCGTAGTTGGCGCAGTCAAGTACCCATCCGCCCACAAGCCCCGGGCGGGATTCGGCATAGGCCACGACACCGGCAGTATGGATTGAATTACGGTTGAGGGCGTCGTACTTGTTGCCGCCGCCGGTTGAAGATACCTCACCGTAATTGATGCAGCGTGAAACATAAGCACCTGCATTCTGTGATTTGGGAACCGACATGTTGCCGAGTATTCCGCCGGCGGTGCTCCTTGCGCGGGCGCTCACTCCGTCGAAACAGACAGATCCGTAGTTGATGCAGCCGCGGATATGGGAAGAACGGGTGGTGCTGCCCACGATGCCGCCGGTATTGGAAACGCCTTCACCCTGGGCGGAGACGCTGCCGTAGTTGTAGCAGTCGGCAACCACAAGGGCTTCGTGCGGAACTCCAACGATGCCTCCCACGGCCGAACCGCATGCGCCCATGGCTTTGATCTTTCCGTAGTTGTCGCAGCGGAGGATATCGGCCTTGGTCTGGCCCGCGATTCCTCCGGCGCGGCCCATCATTCCGGTGGTGCCACCGTCCTCGGCTTCACGCATGTCAAGAGTTACTTCGCCATGGTTTATGCAGCGTTTGACCCTGGAGCGCACGGGATAGCCTGTAATTCCTCCGGCGAAAGCGCTGATAAGGCTGGAGACAAGCTTGATTGTGCCGTGATTCTCGCAGTCCACAATGCAGCAGCCGGGAGCCGCTTTACCGGAAAGGCCGCCGGTGATGCCACCAAGGCATGCGAATACTTCCTCTTTATTTTCGCCGGCCGTGTCGGATGAAAGTGCTCCGTAGTTCTTGCAGTCGCGCACCACATAGGAGTTGGTGCCCACGATTCCTCCAACGAATACCGGCCCGTTGGCATAGCTGTAGGTGTGATTTATCGAGCCGTAGTTGACGCAGCCGCTTACGGTGCCGTTGTTGGTATCGGCAATGAATCCTATGCGCACTTCCTCTCCCTTGGAACTGACTTTCATCGCGCAGGATTTGTCGATGACGATATTCCGGACGTATGCGTCCTTGGCAATCTCATGGATGAAGCCGGCGGAAGTTTTCCAGCCCTTGAGGCGGAAGCCCTGCCCGTCAAATTTGCCGGAGAAGAACTCAATCTGCGGGAGTTTCCTTACCCTGGAGAGGTCGATGTCGGCAGTGAGGACCACCACGCTGTCGGCATTGCACCATGAGAGGTAATTCTGCCCTTTGTTATATGCGTCGATGAATTCCTGAAGGTCCTTTGCAGAGCCTATTCCCTGTGCCCACGCCCACGCGCAGCACAGGAAAAGTACGAATATTGACAGAACTCTTTTCATTACCATGTGATTGTTGATGAGTGAGTATTGCCGAAGCGGTCTTTCACGCTTACGGTGCCGCTGCCGTGTTCTGAATCCACATAGACGCGGAACATGGAGTCGCAATTGTTCTTGTCCGGAATGAATTCCGAACCGCAGAGTGTGTTGTTGCTGTAGAATGTAAACAGGGAGCAGTAGCTGAACGAATACTTGAAGTCGGTTTCCGTGACGCGCTTCATTACGTTGGGCTCGCCGTTGCAGGTGAAGCGGGGTACGCTCCACATCTCGTCCCACAGGAAGACGTTTGCATACAGGTATTTGTCCCCGTAGGTTCCGGGAGGGAAGAGTTGCATCTGGTAGCTCTCGTCCAGAGGCTTGCCACCTGATTTCATCACGGCTTTGCCATCGGTATAGTCCCAGTCACGCCATGTATAATCCGGAGTGCCGGTACTGTAGTTGCCCTGGAATGCTCCGGTCTGGTAATAAATCGGTTTGAATTTCCAGGAAACCTCTCCGTTGTCGTAGTCGAACACCACATATCCGCGCGGAGTACCGTTGGCGCCAAGATAGTCGTTTGCCCAGAGGGCGCCGGTTACACGCGAAAGAGTGTGGCTTTCAATAATGGGATTGTTTTTGTCTACAAAATTGAATGTGGAGTGTGTGTGCCCGGCCCAGACGTATGCCTTGGGATAATTGGAGAGCAGCGCGCGGAGGTCGGCCAGATGTGTTCCGGAGCGGTCTTTCCCGCCCTGGGTGCGCATCATGGGGGAGTGGGCGCACACCATCAGTGGCGTTGTCTTGGGAACGAATGACAGGTCTTTCTGCACCCATTGCCAGATTTCGTCCGTGAGGCCAGTGGCGCATTCGTCGCTGTATTTGCCGGAGCCCTCGCCATAGGCAATCATGTTGTCCAGCATGAGATAGTGCATTCCTCCAAGGTTAAAGGAATAGTTAACCGGCCCCATCTGGGCTTCGAATGCCTTGGAAGCCTCCCTGTCGCTCTGGTTGAGGATGTGCTGCTGGTCGTGGTTACCTATTATATTATAAGTGCTGATGCCCGTGGTGGCCATTCCGTTCTTGTACATCGACAGGAGGGAAAGGTTCTGGTGGACGATGTCGCCAAGGCCGATGCCGTATACGGGGCGGCCCTTGAGCGTGGACACATACTCCTTCATGTCGCGGTACATGTCGTTGCAGCAGTCCAGGGAGTGATAGCCGATCTTGTCGTATGAGGCTCCCGAACTGCGCGGCTGGGGATCGGCAAATATGAGCACGGTGTAGCGCTCAGGGCTTGATATCTTCTTCAGGGTAAAGGAAACGGTGTACTTCCCGTCGGCCCCTTTCGTGCAGTCCTTGAGGAACTTCCAGAACACCGCCTGCCCGTCCTGTACCGGCGCGGCATATTGCGAAGGTGTGGATACGAACACGTATTCGGCGGTATCAAGGTCCGATACAAGGTAGTACTGGCCCTTGGAGTCCGTCTGGACACAATTCACACCGTCCGACACCACCACGTCCTTGAGCAGGGTGCCGTCGTCGCCGGATACCGTTCCGCTGATAGTCCAATTCTTGGGAATGTCGCTGTTTCCGCCGTTGCCGTTCCCTTCCTGGCCTTCCTTTTTACAGGCGGCCAGGGAGAGAATCGCAAGAAGGATTATAAAGCTTCTCTTCATTACAGGTTACCGTTCCAGTATGTTATGCCGGAGATAGTGCCAAGGCCGTTACCTACAACGTTGGTGGCTGTGGCCACGTTGTTCTCGGTAATTTCAACGCCCTGGACGCTTCCGCCGTATTTGCAGTCGGCCACAATGCAATTATCGGACCCCATTCCGATTATGCCGCCGGGATATTCCTTTTTGTCTGTGGATTCCTTGCTGGCTTTGAGGATGCCGTAGTATGAGCAGCCCTGGACTTTTATCTCGTGGTCGCCCCTCACAAGGCCGATGATGCCGCCGGCGCAGCCATAATCGGCACTGCCGTATACCCTGGCGAAGATGTCGCACACTGCCCAACTGTCCTTTACGGTGGCATTGCCGGCCGCACCGGCTATGCCGCCGCGGTATGCGTTCTGGTCATTGGCACCGTTGCTGAGGCGCCCTCTGTTGGAGCAGGAGGTGATTTTGGCGTTGTAGCAGTAGCCCACGATGCCTCCGGTGTAGCCGCGATAGGACATGATGTCGTTACCGTTCACGCACTTGTTCATGGTGAGGGTGTAATTCTCCAGCGTTGTGCCGTAATTGAACGCGCCCAGGATTCCGCCTGTGACAGGGGGAGTATAGTAGGCACCGCTGATACCGGTTACGCCGTTGTTGTTGTAAAGGTGGTTGGAGATGTTTGCGTTGTTGGTGCAGTTGTCGAATGATACGTTTCCACCGTGGGCGTGACCTGCTATGCCGCCGGCAATCTCTCCGTAACCGTTGGATCTTGCGCAGTATTCACTGCCCTCGTGCTTTCCGACTTCGCCTTTGTTGGTGCAGTCCTTGAAGGTTGCGGGGCCGTTTGAATAGCCCACGGCACCGCCAAGCCATACCTTTCTGACCGGGCATGTTACGCCGGTGCTGTATTTTGCCGATATAAGCCCGGAGGTGGTGATACCATCAAGATTGAGGGACTTGACAGGAGTGGCCTCGCAGCCGCCCAGGATGCCTCCCACGCAGATATTGTCGGCGGTGAGGGCCGTGACCGAGAAGTCCATGGTTACGTTGGTCTGGACCTCATATCCCTTGAACGACAGTGCGACACCGCCTTTTGCAAGTCCGATGAATCCGCCTGCGAGTATGCGGGTGGCTGTGGCGGCGCGGTATTCATTGATCTGGATACTGCCCATCGGGACCGATTTGTCGGCTGAGGAGTCGAAAGTCCTGTCGCTGTCGGCCCGGCCATATAGGCCGCCGATTGCGGCCATCTGGGCATTACCGCTGAGCGAAATCTTGCCCATGAAGGCATTTGACGTAACAGTAGCGCCTTCCACAAGGGCTCCCTGGATGCCGCCGATCAGTGCGGTTCCGATACCTGATGCGAAGGAGACCTGTCCCATTACTTCGCAGCCGCCGACCGAGCCTTCGCACAGTCCGGCAACGCCGCCTTCATAGAGGGTTACGTCAGTGGCCGAGGAAGTTGAAACCACAACCTTGCCGCTCATGCCGGCCTTCTGGATGCCGGAAGTGGCATCGGCCCATCCTGCTATTCCGCCCACATAGGAGAAAGTGTCGTCATTGTCGGACGAACCGGCATATTCTACCGTTCCGGCGAAGCTGCAGCCCGACAGGGATGTGCCTTCGGCCCTGGAAACGATTCCGCCCAGGTAGCCTTTGTCGCCGTAAGAACCGCCGAAATAAATCGAGCAGCCGCTGCCGAGGGTGATATCCTTCACAGTCGCATTCTTGCAGTAATTGAACAGGCCGCTTGCAGTATTCTTGAGGCCGTTGATGGTATGACCGCCGCCGTCGAATGTCCCGGCGAAAGGCCTGGCTGCAGTGCCGATGCCTTCCCATCCGGTGATACCGTTCATGTCGATGTCCTGAAGCACGGTAACAGCGCCGTTGCGCTCCCAGTTCGCGGTGGAACTGCCTTCGTTAACGGCCTGGGCGAACTTGAGAAGGCCCTTTCCGGTTACGAGGCCGTTTGCAGGGACAAAGTCCTGCGTGACGGTTGGAATGGCCACGACCGATGCCGATGCGTTGTTCAGAAGGAGGGAAATATCGGTCTGGCGAACCTCGTTGCAGTCGCTGAAGTTCTCTTCCATGGCGATTTCAACAGTGGACGTGCCGTTGCCGTTCTCGGTGACAGTGGCCGTTGCATATTTGGGCACGTTCACCTGCTTTACTGTATAGGCGGGGGCGGTGAGGCGAAGGACAGCTTCTGCGTCCTTGTCAAAGAAGATGCCGCCGTCGGTACCGTAGGAAAGGTCGGTGCCAAACTGCCAGAAGTAAATCTTGTCGGTCTCGGCGCCCGTGGTGAGGGTTACGGCTCCGAAACGGGAGGCCGAACCGTTGGCCGCGGGAGTGATGGTGAGAACGGTCTTTGTGAAATCTCCGGATGTGGTAGGACTGCCCTTCGAGACAGTTAGCCAGCTGCCGCCATCGACACTCCATTCAGTGCCGGCGACGGTGGTTACGTTCACGGTGTATGAACCGCCCTCTTTCGGTGAGACGAAATAAGGCTGGCCGATGATGAATGCCGATGCGCTCTGGTTAACCTTGATGCCCGCGCTGCGATATTCGCCGGCTACGAAAGTGAGCGTGGCTTCCTCTCGGGGGTCGAAACTCTCGTTCGCCGCGATGTCAAGGATAACCTTGCCCGTACCTTTGTGCTCTCCGGGAACCACAACGCACCACTGTCGGTTGCTCTCCAGGTTCCAGCACAGATTGTCATTATTCACGATGACTTCCAACTCCTGCTTTATCGCGGAGTGGGGGAAAGCAAGGGTCGTAACTTCAGAACCCGATACGGAGTAGGAAACGGCGAGTTTGACGCTCTTGTCAATCCTGTCTTCCAGAATCTTCTCGTCGGAGGGGCTCTTTACGCAGGAGACTGCCAGAACACCCGCGACCATTATAATATAATGTATATATCGTTTCATATCCTTCGTGCTTTATTGTCTGCCCTTGAGCCTGGTATTGTAACTTTCCTGAGTGGATGCCCACCAGACATCGGTCTTGATGTCGTTGTTGCCGCCGAGCCAGCCGTTGATGGCTTCCGAACTGGTATTCGGATTACGGTACTGTTCATCCGAAGGATACCGCATGCGGGTAGGCAGGATCTGGTCGTTGGCGGCTGCGGGGCCGTTGGTCTTCAGCAGGGGATAGCCGGTACGGCGGTAGTCGCACCAGGATTCAATGCCGATGAAGAACTCCGCCAGCCATTTCTGGGTGAGGATTGCCTCCACGGCATTGGTGGAATTGAATGTGGCTCCGCTGTACTGCTCGCCGTTGGCGCACCAGTTCACATAGTCGGTTACCTCGGTGGAGGTTTCGGTTACGTAGGGATTCCACTCAAGGATGCTCTCCGTTATGGCTTGCTTGAACATGGGCAGGTAGGCGCTGAAGCCGGACACGCTGGAGATCCAGCCGCGTGCGGCGGCTTCCGCGTAGATGAAGTGGAGCTCGGAATACTGCATCAGCGGATAGTAATCGGCATTCTGCAGATCATAGACATGTCCCCAGATGGGGCCGGGTTCCGCCTCGCTTCCCCTTACCATGCGGCCAATCTTGGAGTTGCCGGCCGATGACTTATGGAGGGCACTGTCAAGGAATTTCACGCGGGAGTCGTTGAGAAGCTGGACGGGCATGCCGTTCACCTTGCGCCACCAGCTGTCGTAACGCGGATCCTCTGCATGACCGCCGGCCGATGATGCCTTATACTCGTAATAGTCGATGCCCAGGTCATCATCATGCAAAGTCTTGTAGTCCAGCATCTTTCTGGTGAGGACGTCGCTGACTGCAATCGAGTTCCAGTTGCCGCTCGTTGTAGTATAGAAAGGAGTGTGCTCCGTTTCGTTCTGGTTGCTGAAGGGAATCATCGGCCTGTCCGCGCGGCTGCGCATCTGGGGATAATCCCCGCCGCCGCTGACGAAACTGCCGTACAGTTCGCCGATCTTCGTCTTAACTGCGATTGCTTCCCATTTTCCGTCGCCGAGTTCCAGGATGCCGTCGTCCTCTTCAATCACCTTCATCGCGACGCGCATGAGTACGCGGGCATAAAGTGAATTGCCGAAACGGCGCCATTTGTCAAGGCTTCCGCCGTAGGTCTTGTCGCACACCGCGGAAAAACTGATGGCTCCGCCGTCCATGGCCTGTGCCAGGAGTTCGTTCGCATCCTCGAGCATGCAGATTACATTGCGGTATATGTCCTTCTGGCTGTCGTAGGCGGTGTAGTACTGGCCGATATCGTTTGAAAGGACCAGTGCCCCGGCTTCCTTGAAGGGAACGTCGCCGTATGTGTCTGTGATATGAGTGATGAGGAACGACTTTAGGATTAGCGCAACGCCCTGCATGGCGGGATCGTTCTCCTTCACGGCTTTGTCGTACATTGCGACGGCATTGCCGTACTGGAGGTAAAATGCGCTCCAAATATCATCCGTAGTACCTTCAGGGATATTGTAGTTGTCAACGACCCTGGACGATACTTCCGAGTTCGTGGAAACGGCATACTGCATAAGCAGGATGGTGGAACTGCGGAATACGCTGATGAGGTTATACTGCGACTTGAACATTATGGGATGCACGAATCCCTCCGCGGGAGTGTCGTACAGTGCATAGGGGTTCTTGCTCATTTCGTCGAACCTTGAGCAGGCCGAGAGCAATATGGCTGCCAGGGAGGCAAGGATCAAATTGATGATGATAGTCTTTTTCATGATACTTCCTCCTCTGCTAGAATGTAAGGTTGAGTGTTGCGCCGAACTGTGCCGCAGAAGGCATCTGCAGGATTTCGAAGCCGGGAACGACTGCGCTTCCGCGCATTGTCACGCCTTCCGGATCGAAGCCGGGGAACTTGGTCCAGCACCACAGGTTGTTGCCGTACATGGAGACGCTTGCCTGGCTGATGACCTTTGTCCTGGCAAGCACTCTCTTGGGAATTGCGTACTCCAGACGGATTTCCCTGAGTTTGAGGAACTGGGTGCTCACAAAGTTGGCTTCGCCGTTCGTCTGGTCGTATTTGTTGTGATAATAGGTGTTGATGTTCGCGGGGTCGATGGCGATGGTGTTGATCACATAGTTGCCATCTCCCGTTTCACGTACGCCCACGGGGACGAGGCCGCCTTCACGGCCTTCCAGCGTGGCGGTGCCCTTACCGCGGTAGTTCAGCACCCAGTTGGTGTATGAGAACACATGGCCGCCCACCTGGCCGTCGAAGCCGGCATAGAAGGTGAGGCCTTTCCACTTGACGCTGGTGTTGAAGCCGCCCTTCCAATTGGGAGCGCAGTCGCCCAGATAGTGGAGGTCGGTGGAGGTCTGCGGCAGGTTCTGGCTGTCCAGGACCAGCATGCCGGATACATCCACCATGTTGCCTTCCGAGTCAATGGCTGTGGCGCCTTCAGGAGCCCTCACATATGCCTTGCCGTACATGGAGGTGAGGCTGCCGCCTTCATAAGCCGTCATGTATGCGTGCGTACTGTACTGGGCTACGATCCAGGAGTCGATGCCTTCGCCCAGGGAAACCACGGTGTTGCGGTTGAGGGTGAAGTTGGCTCCGAGTTTCCACTGGAGGTCGCGTGTCTTGATAACGGTGCCGCTTGCCGACGCTTCAACGCCGCGGTTGCGGATTGAACCGGCGTTCACATAAATGTAATTGACGCCGTTGGCGTAGGACACGGGCATCTGTGAGATGAGGTCCTTCGTGACGGAATCGTAGAATGCGATGTCGGCATTCAAACGGTTCTTGAACATCTTGAGCTCAAGACCGATTTCCCACGAGGAGACGATCTCGGGGCGAAGGTTCTGGTTGGATTTGCTGCTCTGGATTGCCACCGTGCCCGGGAATCCAGTTCCCTGATAATAGTCGGCGATACGGTAGGGGGCCGTGTCGTTACCAACCTGTGCCCACGAAGCGCGCAGCTTCATGAGATTAATGAGACCGTTGGCGCGGCCGAAATCGAACAGTTCGTTCAGGACTACGCTTCCGGAAACTGACGGGTAGAAGAACGAACGGTTGTTTTTGGGAAGTGTGCTGGACCAGTCGTTACGCCCGGTGAGGTCCAGATATACGGAATTCTTCCATGAGAATGAGACCATTCCGTACAGGGAATTGGTCTGCCTTTCGTAGCTGTTGTTTCCGGTGAGCGGCTCATAGCTGGTGTTCACCAGGGAGTACACTCCGGGAATCTTCAGGGCGCTGGCAGTCTGGGAATGGTTGCTGTAGCTGCGGTAAACGATGCTTCCTCCGAAGTTGCTGTCCAGCCGCAGGTCCGGGGTGAGAACTGTGGCGTACTTGAACAGGAAGTCTCCGGAGAACTGTTTGGAGTCGATGTCCTGCTCGCGGTACCAGCCGTTGGGCTTGGCCTGGGTGGATGTCGCCTGGCGCTGTGTACGGAATTCACTGGTGACGTCCACGCCTCCGCGAACAGTGAGGTCCAGGCCCTTGATGATATCGGCCTTCATGCTCACGTTGCCGTAGATACGGTCCCTCGCCTGGTTGTTGATGCACTGGTAGGCGAGGAAGTATGCGTTGTTCTTGCCGCCCGACAAGGATGCGTCCTGAAGTGATGCGGCTTCGTCCTTCCAGTAGTTCTTCACCCAGTCCATGTCGATGTTGGGGGCATAGCACCAAAGGCCGTACATGATTGCGGTGGAGCCGTAACCTGATGACGTGGGAATGTTGTCCTTGCGGGTGCGCTTGTAGTTGAGGGAGCTGTCCAGTTTGAGCCAGCTGCTCAATTTATTGGACGTGCGCACAGAAACGTAATTGGTGCTGCTGGGGGAATTGGGGACGATGCCCGAAACGCTGTTGTTGGTAAGACTCAGTCGTACGCTGTTCTCCTTGTTAAGCTTGCCGGACAGGACAATTGAGTTGGAGAAAGTCAGACCGGTTTCGAAGTAGTCCTTGAACCAATCGCCGTAGCTGACGAACGGTGTGGCGTCGCGCTGGAATCCCAGAAGCTCATCGGTATGGCCGCCGATGCCGAGTTTCTCGTTATAGTACTGATAGTAAAGAGTGCCGTCCATCTTGGGACCCCAGGACTCCATGTTCGAAGTTGTGGTATAGTCGGGGCGGGGGTTGATGCCGGCTACGTCGTCACCTTCTCCGGAAACCAGATAGTAGTAATAATTGAGGCCTGCGGTACCCTGGCCGTATGTGTACTGAAGGTCCGGGGAAGACAGGACTCTGTCGGCCGCGAAACTTGTCTTGTAGTTCACGGTGAATGTGGCGTCCTGGCTTTCTGCGCTCTTGGTGGTGATGATGATGGCACCGTTTGCAGCCTGAGAGCCGTAAAGAGCAGTTGCTGCTGCACCTTTAAGCACTGTAACACTCTCGATGTTTTCCGGGTCGATGTCGGCTGTACCGTTACCATAGTCGATGGCAAAGGAAGATCCCTCACCGCCGGCGTCGGATGTTGTGGAAGTGTTGTACATGGGAACTCCGTCCACGACGAACAGAGCCGTGTTGTTCTCCAGGGATGCCGATGACTCGCCGCGCACGGTGACACGCATGGAGCCGTCAGGGCTGCTGCTTCGGTCGATGTTCAGACCTGCAATCTGGCCGGAAATACCGTTGAGCCAGTTGCCGGTGGTACCGGAATTGACGAAATTCTCGCCGTCCACCTTGTCGACGGAGTAGCCGATGGCCCTTTCGTCTCGCTTGATGCCAAGGGCTGTGACCACCACTCCTTCAAGGAGTTGGGCATCGTCTTTGAGAACCACGCGCTCCAGGCCGGATGCGCCGGCCTTGATGATTACGGTTTCATAGCCAAGGCATGCAAACTGGATATCGGCACCCTTGGCGGCCTTGAGCGAGTACGCACCGTTTTCATCCGTGATGGTGGCGCTGCCGCCGGTCACGAAAACGGCGACCCCGGGGAGGGGCTCACCGTTGCTGTCGACGACGACTCCGGACCATACCGGGGCGTCGTTCTGTGCAGATGCCGGCATTGCGGCGGCGCAGATCAGCGCTGCCGCCAGAAGGCATAACTTAAGTATATTCTTCATTATATTTGCTGTTGTTTGCGCCTCCAGTTGAAGATGGGCAGGATGAAGGAGATGATGGCGGCGCCGAGCCAGAACCAGCGGACGTAGGTGTAGTCGCGCACGCCTTCAACGCCGCTGTCCATGAGGAGGCCGGTGACGACGTTCTGGAGGCCGGCGGCGGCGTAGGATGCCATGCCGACGATGCCGAGTGCGGCGCCGGTTGCCTGGCGGGGAACAAGGTCTACCGCCATGAGGCCGCCGAGGAAGCTGATGAGCACGCCGATGGCGATGCCGAACAGCACCATTGCCAGGATGTTGAGCCACTTGGAGGCGCCTCCGAACAGGAACAGTGCCAGGGCGATGGCTTCAAGCACGCCGGCGACGAAGGCGGGATACTTGCGGTCGCCCTTGAAGAGGACGTCGGAGAGCCATCCGGAGACAACCGTGCCGATGATGCCGAAGATGGGGTTGATGCCGATGATTGCGGCGGCGCCGGCCAGGTCGTAGCCCTTGGTGTCCTGGAGGAAGATGACGCCCCATTCGTTGATGGCGTAGCGGCTCATGTACATGAACGCGCTGGCCAGGGCGAGGATCCACACGCCGGGATTCTTAATGACGGCCTTCTGCATTTTCTTGGTCTGAGCCCTCTTCTGCTCGGCAGTGAGGGTTTCAGCCTTCTCGTTCTCACCGGAAAGGACTTCGATGGGAGGAAGACCCTTGCTCTCCGGATGGTCGTGGAGGAGAAGCAGGATGAGGAAGATGCCCAGCACGCCGGCCAGGGCGGCTCCGAAGAAGCCCCACTTCCAGCCGAATGCGGCCACGATGGATCCCACGAAGATGAAGGAAAGGCCTTCGCCGATGTTGTGGGATGCGCTGAAGAAACCGTAATATGTTCCGCGTATGCGCAGCGGGAACCAGCGCGAAAGGGCGATGATTGCGGGCGGCGCACCCATTGCCTGGGAAGCTCCGTTAATGGCCCAGCAGATGGCGAACAGGACGAACAGCCATGAGGTGGCTATCGCACCATTGAGGGCGGTTACGCCCAGGACGCCCATCACGAAGTTCATGAGCACGGAGATGGTGATGCCCGTGGCCATGAAACGCTTGATGTTGGAGCCGTCGGCCAGGAAGCCGCTGATGAGCTTGCTTATGGCATATGCCCAGTACAGGCACGCGCCGATGATACCCAGCTGGGTGGCATTGAGAAGCCCCGCGTCGATGAGCGGCTGCTTCATGACGCCCATTGAGAGGCGGCATACATAGTAAAGCGCATAGCCGAAGGTTCCGGCCAGGAAGGCCTGGAAACGCAGGCGCTTGTAGGTCTTGTCTACCTTCTCCGCGGGAACTTTATTCGCGGAGGGAGCACTGATCTTGTAGAAATCCAAAAAAGCCATTAGTATTGAAGTTTTGATACAATCGGATAGTGGTCGGAGATGAAGGGCTTGCCGTCGAAGCTCTCGGTTACGACGCGGAATTCATCGGCCTTTGTGAAGCCGCTGTAATAGATATAGTCGATGATGGTTTTGGGCCCCTTGAAGCCGTTGAAGGAGGCTGTGGTGTCCGATACGGCGGCCGTGGCCCTGGCGCTGAGCATGAGGGAATCCAGCACCATGAGGCAGCTGTCGGCCGGCTGGACGTTGAAATCTCCAGTGAATACCATGGGGATGTCCGGATCCATTTCGCGGATCTTGGATACCACCATGCGAAGACCTTCGCGGCGGGCGTTCACGCCCTTGTGGTCCAGGTGGGTGTTTACGAAGTAGAAGAGTTTGCCGTTGCGGAGGTCCTTCATCTTTACCCAGGTGGCGGTGCGGGGATATTTTGCATCCCAGCCCACTGAAGGGACATCCGGGGTTTCCGAGAGCCACCAGGTGCCGCCGTCCTCCATTTCCAGGACCTTGGTATTGTAGAACACTGTCATTCGCTCGCCGTCATCGGCACCGTCGTTGCGGCCTACGCCGATAGCCTTGAATCGGGGGCACTGCTCCAGGATGTACTGCTCCTGCTCCGGGTATGCTTCCTGAACTCCGAAAATGTCCGGATTAACGGCGTCCAGCATGGCGGGGGTTGCGCTGCGGCGGATTTCCCAGGCGTTGGGGCCGTCATCGGCATGGGAGTTACGGATGTTGTATGACATCACGGTGACGGTGCCGTCCCAGCCGCTTTCGCAGGATGTGACAGTGAGGGAAACTGCCATTGCGGCAATCAGGAACAAATTAAAGATTGACTTGGCAGTACGTTTCATTTAGTGTCATTTTGGTTTTCGTAACCACAAATGTAATAAATAAAATGCAGAAATGTTATTTATAAAATAAATAAATTGTTTCGCGAACTTTCATTTGTAAAAGAATTACAAATTACTTATATTTGTGTTCCGGTCTGAAGGCTCCAACCACAGCTACAGACGGTGACACTGAAACAACTAAACTGATTATGGCTGAAAAACATCTTCTTTTGGGAGACGAGGCCTTGGCATTGGGCGCGCTGCATGCGGGCCTGAGCGGCGTTTATGCATACCCCGGGACTCCCTCAACGGAAATAACCGAATTCATCCAGGCGCACCCGCTGGCGTCTGAGCGCAAAGTTCACAACGTGTGGTCAAGCAACGAGAAAACCGCAATGGAAGGCGCCCTGGGCATGTCCTATGCCGGAAAGCGCGCCCTCGTGTGCATGAAGCACGTGGGAATGAACGTGTGCGCGGATCCCCTGATGGGCAGCGCGATGACGGGCGCGAACGGCGGCCTCGTAATCGCTGCCTGCGACGACCCTTCAATGCACAGTTCGCAGAACGAACAGGATTCCCGTTTCTGGGGAACGTTCGGGATGATACCCGTTTTTGAACCTTCTTCGCAGCAGGAAGCATATACGATGGCCCGCGCCGCCTTCGAGTATTCGGAGAAGCGGAGCATTCCCGTTATAATGCGCCTCACCACCCGTATGGCGCACTCCAGGGCCGTAGTGGAGCCCTGGAAGGATATCAGCGCCCAGAACGAGCTGCATTATCCGGAGCATCCGCGCCGCTGGGTAACCCTGCCGGTGAACGCACGCGTGCGCAACCGCGAGCTTATCAAGGATTATGCGCAGTTCGAGGAGGACGCGGCGGCATCGGCCTTCAATTTCCTTAAGGACGGTCCGGACCATTCGATGGGAATAATCGCCTGCGGCATAGCGTACAACTACCTCATGGAGAATTATCCGGAGGGCTGCCCGTTCCCGGTGCTCAAGGTTTCGCAGTATCCTTTCCCTCGCAAGATGGCTCTGGAACTGGCCGGTATGGTGCCCACGATCATGGTCATCGAAGAGGGCCAGCCCCTGGTGGAGGAGCGTCTCCGCGGCGTTTTCCCTTCAAAGACGAAGATCATCGGCCGTATCGACAATACCCTTCCGCGCGGCGGCGAACTTTCCCCGGACGATGTGCGCAAGGCGCTGGGACTGCCCGCGCTGGACACTTATCCGGCATCGGAGGTTGTGGCTCCGCGCCCGCCGGCACTGTGCGTGGGCTGCGGCCACAGGGATTTCTACACGGCGCTCAATAATGTGCTGAAGAAGGATTATCCTACGGCGCGCGTATTCAGCGACATCGGCTGCTATACGCTTGGTTATATGGCCCCGTTCAACGCAATTCACACATGCGTGGAGATGGGCGCATCGTTCACAATGGCCCAGGGCGCGGCGTACAGCGGCACATGGCCGGCTGTGGGCGTGTTGGGAGATTCAACCTTCACGCACAGCGGAATGACCGGCCTGCTTGACGCAGTGAACGGCAAGGCCGATGTGGTTCTGTGCATATCGGACAACCTCACAACGGCCATGACGGGCGGCCAGGATTCGGCCGGAACGGGCAGGATCGAGGCCATCTGCGAGGGCCTGGGTGTTGAGAAGGAGCATATCCGCACCATCGTCCCGCTGCCCAAGAACTATCCGGATATGGAAAAGGTAATCCGGGAGGAAATCGAGTATCACGGCGTGTCGGTAATCGTCTGCCGCCGCGAGTGCATACAAACCGCAAGACGTCACGCAAAGGAGGCAAAGAAATGAAACAGGATATAATCTTGGCCGGTGTGGGAGGGCAAGGCATCCTCTCCATCGCAACAGTCATAGGTTCCGCGGCCCTGGAACAGGGGCTTCACCTGA
>JAGAAY010000068.1 GCA_017615065.1 Bacteroidales bacterium
CATACCTCTTCTCCTGTCAGACAAAAGTCTAATCGCCGGACAGTTGAACGCCAGGGCTTGTGCTCCTGAGAGCCATAGGCGAAAAATGGCATGCGGGAAGGTTTGTGCAGTGAGCGGTGCTGCGCCAGCAGCATGACGGAGATTGTCCGAAGACGTTAGACGCGCCGCAAGGCGTGGCTAAAAGGATGAGTTCGACGTCAAGCGAACGGGCGTGGGCCATTTTTCGACGTCAGGCCGAAGGGGCACAAGCCCTGGCGTAACTGTCCGGCATAGCGTGAAATGCATTGCATTTATAATCAACGTTTTACCGATTTCTAGTCCGGCTCACAGCCGGACTAAGAATTGATAAGTAGCTTAAAATTAACTACTTGCATTTCACGGGTGATTTCACAGTCACCCGCAAGAAAGGAGGCGTTATGAATACTAAAAATAATTTATTATTTTTGCAGGCGGAAACCATGCGTGGGATCCGGCTTTATGTTTCACCAATACTCTTTTTATGGTAAGAGATGAAAAAAATCCTGGTTGTTTGCGCAGCGATTACGCTGTCCTGCTTCCTTGTGCGCGCACAAGAGGCTGAAGACACCGGCAGTGGTGCCGGGTTGTCCATCATCTCCAGACTTGATGGTGGCTTAAGTTATTATCAAGACGAAGGTTTACAGTTCAACTTCGGCAACACATCCCTCTACACTCTGTTTGAGGGTAACATCTCAGAAAACTGGTCATTTACCGTATCCAACCACTGGATCGCTTCCGACTGGACATCGGCAGGGTTCAAAGACGGCATACTCGTCCCCACGGCCGACCTTGCCGCAAGCACGCTCAACTATCCCCTGAGCGGCTATGCCGGTAACAGTTTCTTCGACGAAGCGCACATCAACTTCACCACGGGCAACTGGGAATTCGCAGCAGGTAAGTTACCCCTGCTCGTGGGCGGATTCGAGTTCGACGAGTGGGACTATGACGTGAATCCCATCACCACAAGCACTTTCTGGAACTCGTTCACCGTATACCAGTACGGCCTCACCGCCGCCTGGACCACCCCCGACGAGGCCCACACCTTTACGGCCCAGATAGCCACAAACCAGCACAACAACTCCCCTGCCTTCGGTATCAGGTGGAACGGTGAACTGTTCGGCTTCTGGAGCACCAACTACAGCGTGCTGATGTCCAAATATGCAAAACCCTGGGCTCCCATCGACGCATACATTCCCATCATCAGCATCGGCAACCGCTTCACCTTCAACGACTTCACCCTTACCGCCGATTTCATCAACCGCGCCGGCGATCCCAATTACAACTACACCGACATCGACGGATTAACAGTCCTTGCCACCCTTGGGTACAAGTTCTCCGACGCCCTGGACGTATCGGCCCGCTACTGCCGGGAATGGTTCGACCAGCAAATCATCGATGACAACGGCAACGAGGTCAATTACATGAAAGATATCCACCCCAACATCTCCCTGCAGGCCAACTGGTTCCCTATTGAGAACCTTCGCATCCAGGGCTGCGCAGGCATAAGGAGGGATATCATTTACGTGATGGCAGGCGCCACCTATACCTTCGACTTCAAACTCTGGTAGCCAATGGCACAGAAAATCATCGAATTCAAGCACGTTTCAAAGTCGTTTGACGGCAAGAGCGTGCTCAAGGACATTAATCTGTACGTGAACAAGGGTGAGTTCATCACCCTGCTGGGCCCTTCCGGATGCGGCAAAACCACCCTCCTGAGGATGATTGCAGGCTTCCTGGAGCCGGACGAAGGCGAGCTTCTCCTGGACGGCAAACCACTCGCGGGCATTCCCCCGCACGAGCGCCCGCTTAACACCGTGTTCCAGCGCTATGCCCTGTTCCCGCACCTGGACGTGTACGACAACATCGCCTTCGGCCTCAAGCTGAAGAAAGTCCCCCAGGACGAGATCGACAAGCGCGTGCGCCGCGTGCTCAAGCTCGTAGCCATGAGCGATTATGAAGACCGCGACGTGGAAACCCTCTCCGGCGGCCAGCAGCAGCGTATCGCCATCGCCCGCGCCATCGTGAACCAGCCCAAGGTGCTGCTCCTTGACGAGCCCCTCGCCGCGCTGGACCTCAAGATGCGCAAGGATATGCAGATTGAACTTAAGGAGATGCACCGCAAACTCGGCATCACCTTCATATACGTCACGCACGACCAGGAAGAAGCCCTCACCCTGTCGGATACCATCGTGGTGCTTAACGAAGGCAAAATCCAGCAGATAGGCACTCCCACCGACATCTACAACGAGCCCGTGAACTGCTTCGTGGCCGATTTTATCGGCGAAAGCAACATCCTCAAGGGCCGTATGACCGGAAAACGCCGCGTGGCCTTCATCAAGCACGAATTCGACTGCGTTGACGACTTCGAATTCGACGAGCGCGTGGACGTTGTCATCCGCCCGGAAGACATCTACTTCACCACGGATCCGGCAAAGTGCCAGTTCAAGGCCAAGGTGAACACCTGCACCTTCAAGGGCGTCCACTATGAAATGTGGGTGGATACGGATACCGGCTACGAGCTCATGATCCAGGACTACGACCCCTATCCCGTTGGCAGCGAGGTAATGCTCTACATCGACCCCGACGATATCCAGGTGATGCACAAGGAACGCCTCTGCAACACGCTGTACGGCAAAGTGAAGGACGAGGAAACCATCACCCTCCTGGACGGGGACTTCCCTCTCCCGAACAGTTTCGAGTCCGGCACCGAAGTCAAGGTGGAGATCCCCTTTGACGCCATCGACCTTATGGACAATCTGGACGATGGAGTGGTGGACGGAGAGGTGCATTTCATCCTCTACAAGGGCAACCATTACCACCTGACGATCAAGACCGACGACGGGAATTCCCTCTGGGTCGATACCAACGACATCTGGGACAAGGGCGACCTTGTGGGCATACGCCTCCTTCCTGAAAAGGGCATCAAGATTACGAAGAAAGATGAGTAAAAGGAGTAGCTGGAGCATACCCTACGTGGTATTTTTGGTGCTCTTTGTAGTACTGCCGCTGGTCCTGGTGCTCATGTATGCATTCCAGGACGGGACGGGGCATTTCACGCTCAAGAACATCGGCAAGTTCTTCACCGACAAAGACGCACTGTCCACCTTCGCAGTGTCGGTGGAAGTGGCTCTGGAGAACACCGCCATATGCATTCTGCTGGGCTACCCCGCCGCGTGGATACTATCCAACAAGAAGTACAACCGCAGCGCTGTAACCATCATCCTGTTCATTATGCCGATGTGGATAAACGCCCTGATGAGGACGCTGGCAACCGCCCAGCTGTTCACAATGCTTGGCATATCCCTCGGCAAGGGCACTCTGCTGTTCGGTATGGTGTACGACTATCTGCCGTTCATGATATACCCCATCTACAACGTGCTCAACAAGATGGACAAATCCTATGCAGAGGCGGCCGTGGACCTGGGTGCAACCCCCTGGAAGGCATTCTGGAAGGTTACCGTACCCCTGTCGATGCCGGGAGTTATGAGCGGCGTGCTCATGGTGTTCATGCCCACGGTTTCCACCTTTGCGATATCGGAGTTCCTCACCAACAACAAGATCAAGCTCTTCGGTACCATAATCCAGGAGAACATCAACTCATCGGCCTGGAACTACGGTGCGGCGCTGGCCTTCATCATGCTGATTATCATCGGTTTAACATCGCTCCTTTCCAAGGATAAGGAGCAGGCGGAGGGGGCGCTTATCTAGGGATGAAGAAGATACTTGCAAAAGTGTACATCTGGATTCTGCTGATAATCCTGTACGCGCCTCTGGTATTCATCGCCGTGTGCTCCTTCACCGAAAGCCGCGTTCTGGGCAGTTGGAGCGGATTCTCCTTCAAGCTGTACCAGAACCTTCTCACTGGCATCATGCCCGGCGAGGCCTCGCTCATCGACGCAGTGGATAACACGCTCTTCATTGCACTGATTTCCGCAGTGCTGTCCACTCTGCTTGGCACGGTGGCCGCCATCGGCATATACAACCTGAAGGGAAAATACCGCAAAGCGGTGCTGTTCGCCAACAACATCCCGATGATCAACCCCGACATCATCACCGGTGTATCTCTGTTCCTGCTGTTCGTGTTCCTGCACTTCAGCCAGGGAATGGTAACGGTGATCCTTGCGCATGTAACCTTCGGAACGCCCTACGTGGTGCTGAGCGTCATGCCCCGCCTGCAGCAGATGAACCCCAATATTTACGAAGCCGCCCTGGACCTTGGAGCAACTCCTTTCCAGGCCCTCCGCAAGGTTCTCATCCCCGAACTGAGGCCCGGAATGGCGTCGGGATTCATACTCGCATTCACTATGTCGCTGGACGATTTTGCCGTAACATTCTTCACCCGCGGCACCGTCGGCCTTGACACACTCTCTACCTATATATATACAGACGCACGTAAAGGCGGCCTAACGCCCGAACTGCGGCCGCTGATGACCATCATATTCCTGGTGATACTGGTACTGCTGCTGGTCATCAATATCCGGAAAGAGAAACAAGCCAAAAAATTACAATACATCAAGAAATGAAGAAAACCCTAATCTGCCTTGCCGCAGCCGCCCTCATGCTGGGCAGCTGCGCGCCGGACCGTTCACAGGTCCTGAAAGTGTACAACTGGAGCGATTACATCGACGAAAGCGTCATCCCCGAGTTCGAGGAGTGGTATGAGGCCCAGACAGGCGAGAAAGTCACGGTTATCTACCAGACCTTCGACATCAACGAGACCATGCTCTCCAAGATTGAGAAGGGCCATGAGGATTACGATGCCGTGAGTCCGTCGGACTACATCATCGAAAGGATGATGCATGAAGGCCTGCTTCTTCCCATCGACCGCGATTTCGGCGAAACGCCCAACTACATCGACTCCACCTGGTCGCCCTATGTGCGCTCATGCTTCGATAAGGTGGCCGTGGACGGAAAAACCGCCAACGACTATGCCGTGGGCAACATGTGGGGCACCACCGGCATCCTGTACAACGCCAAATTCGTGGCCGATGAAGACGCGCTCACCTGGGACATCATCAAGAACCCCAAGTACAAGGGCCACATCCTGGTAAAGGACTCCGCCCGCGACGTGTACTCCCAGATCATCCTCAGGATTAAAGAGGAAGATATCGCCGCAGGACGCGTTTCTGCCGATGAACTGATGAACTACACCTCCGACGAGGACATCGCCGCCGTAGAGGCTTATCTGGCCGAATGCAGGGATCTTGTTGCCGGTTGGGAAGCCGACTTCGGCAAGGACCAGATCGCCCAGGAAACCGCATGGCTGGGCCTCACCTGGAGCGGCGACGCAATGTGGGCCATCCAGGAATCCGAAGGCGTGGATCTGCGCTATGCACTCCCCCGCGAAGGCTTCACCGTATGGTTCGACGGCTGGGTAATCCCCAAGTACGCCAAGAACGTGAAAGCAGCCCGCTACTGGATCAACTTCATGTGCCGTCCCGACATCGCAGCCCGCAACATGGAAGTGAGCGGCTATGTAACCACCAACGGCAGCCCCGAGGTCCTGGAATCTGTTGTCGATGACAGCTTCGACCCCATCGACCTCACCTACTTCTTCGGCGCAGGCTACGATTCCGTGCGCGTGAATCCCATCCTCTATCCCGACAAGGCCGATATCGACCGCGCCGTCATGGAGCACGACTGGGGCGAGAACACCGCCAAGCTCATCGAAATGTGGAGCCGCGTTAAAGGCGACAACGCCAACATCACCACCTACGTTATAATCGCCGTAGCGCTCGTCGCAGGCATCGCCGCTGTGGTAATGACCAACGCAAACAAGAAGAGGCGCCACGCCTCCCGCAGAAAGCGGAGATAACAAAAAAATTAGCGGCCTGGAAACAGGTCGCTAATTTTTTTTACGCTTGATCTCTTACTTCACGCGGATGGTGACGCAACGGTTCTTTGCAGGGGTGTCGAACAGGTTGTTCTTGTCGCCGTCTGCAACAGTCTCGATGTTCTCATCCTTGAGACCGTACTTCTTGATGAGGAGGTTCTTCACGTAGTCGGCACGCTGCTCGGAGAGCTTCTGGTTTACGCGTGCGGTACCGGTCTGCTTGTCGGCGGAGCCGGTTACGACCACCTTGCTGTCGCCGTCGAGGACGCTCTGTGCGAAGTACTCGAGGTGAGCAAGCTCACGGCTTGAAAGGGTGGCCTTGCCGCAGTCAAAGTAGAGGCAAACGGGTGCGCCCTTTGCGGAATCGGTGGCTACGAATTCGCCATCCTTGAACTCATAGGTCTGGCCATTGGCGAGATCGCGGTATTTTGCGTTCTCTTCCTCAAGAGCTGCAACCTTGTCCTTGAGTTCGGCGTTCTCCTTCTCAAGGTCTGCAACCTTCTGCTCAAGAGCGTTGTATTCCTCGAGAGTGAAAGGAACAGGGATGATGGTAGGAGTTACGCTGCTGTGACGGTCGAAGTTGTTCTTCTTGCTCAGGTTGTAGGCGATACCGAAGGTCATCGAGAACGGGAACTCGATATAGCCGCCTTCCTGCCACAGGTGTGAATCGGGGATAATGACGAAACGGTTGTCCCAGGTGAGGCTGAGCTTTTCGTTATTGATCCATTCCGGATGCCAGATTACCAGGGAGCCAAGTCCGAGGAACCACTCTTTGTTGGCATTGATAGGATTCCAGCTGTCATTGAACTGGATACCGGTGGTAGGATACATGATCCAGTTCCATGCACGTGTCTCCACATAGCCGTCGATGAGGCTGTACATGTTGATGAGGAAGTCTGCACCAAGCTGTCCCTGAGGGCTGTTGAAACTTGCAGCGCCATCGCGGAAACCGTTGTTGGTGATACCTGAATACCTCACGCGGGCACCCCAGTCGGGAGTGAACCACTTGCCGAAGCCCAGATCAAGGGCAATACCGGGTTCACGAACAAACCAGATCGTGCCCTTGTTTGCCCAGTTCCAGGAAGAATTGAGACCGAGACCACCGGTGAAGAACCAGTTGTCCCAGAAAGCGTTAGTCTCGTAAGGACCACGGACAACGTTACCGTCTGCATCACGGTTGGCGTTCTCCTGTGCGGTGGCGCTTACAGAGATGAGGAGTCCTGCTGCAGCAAGAGCTCCGATGAGAAATTTGATACCTTTCATAATGCAATTATGTTTTTTTATTTGCTTTTTCTTGCGTCAGGGCACACCAATGCCCATTTATCAGTGCAAATTTAGGTATTTTTTTTAACAAAGCAAACTTTCTTTGAAAAATGTGGGCTATATTTGTGCAAAGTTTTTTCCGCAAAAAATGAAATTCGAACTCGAATCGGCCTACAAACCCTCCGGTGACCAGCCGCAAGCCATTGATTCACTGTGCGATGCGCTGCGTCAGGGAGTAAAGGGAGTCACCCTGCTGGGAGTCACCGGCAGCGGAAAAACTTTTACCATGGCAAACGTGATTCAGCGCCTCCAGAGGCCTGCTTTGGTGCTTTCGCACAACAAAACCCTGGCGGCCCAGCTTTACGGAGAGTTCAAGGCCTTCTTTCCTCACAACGCCGTGGAGTATTTCGTTTCCTATTACGATTACTACCAGCCGGAAGCATATATTCCGGTTACGGACACCTATATCGAGAAGGATCTCAGCATCAACGACAAGATCGACGAACTGCGCGTAAGCGCGGCATCGGCCCTTATGTCAGGCAGGCGGGACGTCATCGTGGTGTCGTCGGTGAGCTGCCTCTACGGCATCGGCAATCCTGATGATTTCCACGACCAGACGGTAACTGTCCGGAGGGGTGAAGCCATGTCGATGACGCGCCTCCTCTACCGCATTGTCGATGCCCTCTATTATCGCACGGAGACCGACTTCAAGCGCGGATCCTTCCGTGTTCGCGGAGACACCGTGGACATCTTCCTGGGAGGGGCCGATTACGCCGCGCGCATCGAGTTCTTCGGCGACGAGGTGGAGTCCGTCTCCCTCATCGACCCTCTCACAGGCGCCACGCTGGAGGAGCTGGAAAAAATCGACCTCTACCCTGCCAAGAACTTCGTCACGTCCAAGGAAAAGGGCGCAAAGGCCGTGAGCCAGATTCAGGACGACCTGGTGAAACAGGTGGCCTGGTTCGAGCAGCAGGAACGCTATCTGGAGGCCAAACGCCTGAAACAGAGGGTGGAATACGACATGGAGATGATCAAGGAAATGGGCTACTGCCCGGGAGTGGAGAACTATTCCCGCTACTTCGACGGCCGCAAGCCGGGGCAGAGACCGTTCACTCTGATGGACTATTTCCCGGACGACATGATCGTGTTCATCGACGAAAGCCACGTCACCCTCCCCCAGATCCACGCCATGTACGGCGGAGACCATTCCCGCAAGGCCACGCTGATCGAATACGGCTTCAGGCTGCCCGCAGCGGCCGACAACAGGCCCCTCACCTTCGAAGAATTCGAGAGCATCTGCGGCCAGACCGTCTATGTGAGCGCCACGCCGTCGGACTATGAACTCGAGAAGAGCGACGGCCTCGTGGTGGAGCAGATCGTGCGCCCCACCGGCCTCCTGGATCCGCCCATAGAAGTGCGCCCAACTGAGAATCAGGTGGATGATTTGATGGAGGAAATCCGAATCAGGGCCGATAAGGACGAGCGCGTGCTGGTGACCACCCTCACAAAGCGCATGGCCGAGGAGCTGGACAGCTATTTCACCCGCAACGGAATAAGGTGCCGGTATATCCATTCCGATGTCGATACCGCCGAGCGGGTGGAAATAATCGAGGATTTCAAGAACGGCCTGTTCGACGTCCTCATCGGCGTAAACCTCCTCCGCGAAGGCCTGGACATCCCCACCGTTTCGCTTGTTGCCATTCTGGATGCCGATAAGGAAGGCTTCCTGCGCAGCGGCCGGGCGCTCACGCAGACCGCCGGACGCGCCGCGCGCAACGTGAACGGCCTGGTTATCATGTACGGCGACACCATCACCCAGTCCATGGACGAGACCATCCGCGAGACCAACCGCCGCCGCCAGAAGCAGCAGGAATACAACACCCTCCACGGCATTACGCCCACGCAGGTTTCCGTTCGCAGCAACGTGCTTCTGGGCGAACTCTCCCGCACGAAGGAAGACACCGGCCACATCAGCGGATTCACTATGGGCGGAAGCGTAAGCGCGCCGGACTCCGTATCCGAGCCGGAATTCGTCCCGGATCCTTCCAGCCTCGGCAAAGGACGCATCTCTGTGGGTCTGGGGCACGATTCCAAGCGCGAGAGCACATCGGCATACGTGGATGGATATATCACTGCCGATCTGGCCGCGGTGCTCCAGGATCCGGTTATCCGGTCCATGTCGCGCCCGCAGGTTGAGAAGGCCGCCGAGGAAGCCCGCCGCAAGATGCAAAAAGCCGCGGCAGAGCTTGACTTTGCCGCAGCAGCGCGCTTCAGGGACGAGATGTGGGCCCTCCAGCAGTATCTGAAAGTCTGGAAAGACTAGGACCTGTTCACCTTTATCACGTTCTTCAGGATACGGATCTGCGACACCACCTTGTCCAGTTCCGCAGTAGAGGGTACCAGCAGTTTCATAATGATTTCGAATGTTCCGTTCCGGTGATTTTCCGTAACATTGAAACTGCGCACAGAGACCTTGAAAGCAGTTGCAACTTCCATCACCCGGTTCACCACGGGACTCTCCGACTCCGCCACAATCCTGAGCGTAGCCTGGAAGCCGCCGCCGGAAGGCGTTTCCGCCCAGCGGACCTTCTGGATACGGTACGGATACATTGTGAGCAGGCGTGATGCATTGGGGCACGTAATGCGGTGAATCTTAATGCCTTCCCCGCGAGTAACAAAGCCGAATACATCGTCCCCGAACACGGGATGGCAGCAGCGCGCCATCTTGTAATCCAGGCCCTTCACATCCTTTGCATTGAGCACCAGGATATCGTCCTTGGAATCCATCCGTATGTCGCGGTTCCTGGCTTCCTCGGCCGCCTGCGCAGCCTCCACCGCCTCCTGATGACGCTTCTCTTCCCCAAGTATGTACTCCTTGATCTGGTTAACGTCCAGCGTGCCGTTGCCAACGGCCGCATAGAACGTATTTAAAGTACTGTAACCCAGCTTCTTGCGCAGCTCCGTGAGCATCTCGTCCGGCAACTCCAGTTTCCAGTTCTTGAGACGCCTGGAAAGCAGCTCCTTGCCGTCGGCCGCGCTGGACAGCTCCTGCATCGACAGGGCCTGCTTGATCTTTGAACGGGCCTTGGACGAAACCACCCATCCCAGCCAGTCCTGATTGGGTTTCTGGTTCTTTGAGGTGAGGATTTCCACCACATCACCAGTGCTCAGCTTCTCCTTGATGGAAACCGCCTTGCCGTTAACCTTCGCCCCCACGCAGCGCGAGCCTATGCCCGTGTGAATGCCGAAAGCGAAATCCAGCACCGTGGCCCCCTCGGGCAGTATTCTCAGCTCCCCGCTGGGAGTAAACACGAATATCTCCTTGGAAGGCGGCTGCGGCAGTTCCTCCGGTGAATCCGTATCCGGATGCTCCAGGGCATACCGCACGGCAGTGAGCCAGTTGTCAAGGCTCTCCTCCCGCTTGATTCCCTTGTACGACCAGTGCGATGCAAAACCGTTCTCCGCGATATCGTCCATCCGCTTTGTACGGATCTGAACCTCAATGTACGCCCCCTCCTTGTTCTTAACAGTGATATGCAGGCTCTCGTAGCCGTTGGTCTTGGGATTAGTAATCCAGTCCCTCAGTCGCTTGGTATCCTGCTCGTACTCCTCCGTCACGAATCCGAACACCTTCCAGCACAGTTCCTTCTCCAGCTTGATATCCGGCTCGCAGTCGATGATAAACCGGATGGCGAAAACATCGAAAACCCCCTCGAAAGGCACCTTCTGCTTAACCATCTTGCACCAGATGGAGTATGCCGCCTTTGTACGGATTTTCAGTTTATACTGAATCCCGGCCGCATCCAGCTTGCCCTTGAGCGGCTGGATAAACTCCATCATCAGCTTCTCGCGGTCTCTCTGTGTAGCCTTGAGTTTGTTTGTTATAAGCCGATACTGCTCCGGCTCCGCGTAACTGAGATAGATATCCTCCATCTCCCGCTTCATATTGTACAGTCCCAGCTGATGCGCCAGCGGAATATACAGCATGAGCGTCTCCAGAACCTTGTTTTCGCGGGACGATTTGGGGAAAATCGCCAGGGAACGCATAACCTCCAGCCTGTCGGCAAGCTTGAGCACCGTAACGCGCGGATCCCTGGAATACTGGATGATGAGTTTCTTGTAATTCTCCGCCTCCAGCCTTGTATCCTTGGGTTTTATGGTGGATATCTTATCCAGCCCGTCCACCATCGTATAAATCCCCTCGTCCAGCTTCAGCGACCTTATATCCACCTCCTTGTTGAACCTCCCCGCCTCATGCAGATACACCGCCGCCACGCACTCCGGCGGCAGCCCGACCTCACCGGCCACAATGCGCGCAACCGCATCCGGATGCTTTATGAACGGACTTCCGTCGCTCCTTTGCACATCCTTCAGCGCCTCCGCCGCAAAACTCCGGCACAGCTCTATCAGCTGCTGCCCCTGTTCATTATATTCCGGAAATAACATAGAAAAAAATCTTTTGAAGAAGAGGGTGCGCACCCCCTCTTCTTATTATTTTTTTCGATTTGACAATGCTTGCTGGAATGCTCTGGCGTTCGCCTGATGCTCTTCGAATGTGGCGGCGAAACGGTGCGAGCCGTTAAAGGAGGGATCGGCACAGAAATACAGGTAATTGTGCTTCTCCGGGTTCAGGACAGCTTCCAGGCAGGATTTCGGAGGACACGAAATCGGCCCCGGGGGAAGGCCTTCGTACTTGTACGTATTGTATGGCGAATCGTACTCCAGGTGACGCTTCAGGATGCGCTTCAGTTTATAGCCGAAGCAGTAGTTCACCGTGGGATCGGCCTGCAGTTTCATACCTTTGCGCAGGCGGTTCAGGTATACGCCGGCGATTCTGGGCAGTTCCGGCTGATAGTGGCTTTCGCCATCCACGATTGACGCCAGGGTAACCACCTCGTTCTGCGTGAGCCCCAGCTTTTTCGCCTGCTTCTGGCGTTCCTGAGTCCACCACGAATCATGCTCTGCGGCCAGCCGGTCGAAGATATCGCGCACCGACGCAGTCCACTTAATCTGATAAGTATCCTGCAGCACCAGGCAGAACACATGGCTGGTGTCGACGCCGTATTTCTCAAGCGAATCCGCGCTCTTCATGAATGAGAGCACATCCTTCGAATCCACCAGCATCTGGGCGCCGATCTTGCGTGCCAGCGCCCTCGTGCTACGGATCGAGCCGGAAACAGTGAGATTCACCGGAGTCTGCCACCCGCCTGCGAGCATGCGCGCAACATACATGCTGGCGCAGCCCGGGTCGATGGTGTAGTGGCCCGGCTGGACTGACTCCAGCCTGCCAACCGTGCGGTGAAGCGATTCCGCACTGCGGTACCGCCCCGGCACCAGCAGCGAGTCCATAACGTCCTGCACGCTTGTTCCGGGCCTGATGTACAGCTCGAAACGCGTGCGGAAATTGGGCACGCGCCTGTCGTATCCGGCCCTGTACAGGAAAAACCCGCCCAGAACCATCAGTGCCAGCAGAACGGCAATTATGATAGCGTTTCGTTTCATCACTTATTCTTGTGGGGCTGCAGATAAACCCTTATGCCGGGCTTTAGTTCCTGATTGGCCTTGAGCCCGTTGTACCTCAGGAGCTCACCAAGGAACAGATGATAGTTCTTGGCTATGCTCTTGTAGGTTTCGCCCTGATAGGAAACGATGAAGGGCACACCGTCCTCGTTATAAAGCTCCCTCTGGAGCGAGAACTGGTTCTGCTCCACCGGCGCCGAATAAATCGGCTTTGTAGGATCCTCCTTCCCTGGTTTCTCCGGCTGCTCGGGAGTTTCCGTCACCGCCGGGGTTTCCACACCGGGCTGCTCCGGCTCTCCGGATTCCACGAAATCGAGGTCGTAGAGCTTATAATTCTCGATTAAGGTAATGAGGTGGGAAGCATACTCCGGGCTTGTTGCATAACCGGCTTTTTTAAGGCCGATAGCCCAGCCCTTGTAGTCCGTGATATACAGGTCGAAAAGGAAATCGTAGCGCGAATTCTGGTGCAGGAAATCCGAGTGGTCGCGGTAGCTCTCCTCCACGCTGTCGTACACCCTGAAGCACTCGTCCGGCTTGTCGTCATCGGCCTTCATGGACTTGCCCTGCCATGCCGATCCGCACTTTATGCCGAAGTGATTGTTGCCCTCCACGGCCAGCCTGCTCTGCCCGGCACCGGACTCCAGCAGCGCCTGCGCCATGGTAATGCTCGCCGGCACCCCGCTCCTTATCATCTCCTCCACCGCTATTCCGCTGTACTGGGCGATATAACGCTCATAAGGGCTTCCCCCGTCCTGGGCGAACGCCACCTGCGCGGCCACAAAAGCCGCCAATATGATTGCAATCCTTTTCACAACTTCAAAGTTAGTGAAAATTTTAAATTTCAAAAACATCACCGTCCTCGGCGGCGTATGTTTCGGGGAAAATGCTGCGGCATTCCTCCTGGTAAAGGAGATGATCCGTATTGCGGGAAGAATAATGGCCAATGATGAGCTTCTGGACACCGGCGTCATGAGCCAGCTGAGCCACCTGGAGGGTTGTGGAGTGGAGCCGCGCGGAAGCCTTATCGACATGCTCGTTCAAGAACGTTGCCTCGTGATACAGGACTGTAACGCCCTGCAGCACTTCCACCTCGCCGGGGAATACGGCGGTGTCGGAAACATATGCATAGCTCCTGGGCGAGAACCGCTTGTACGCCGCAACTTCCAGTGGAATAACGCTGCCATCTTCCCTGACCACGTCCTCTCCCC
This sequence comes from Bacteroidales bacterium, assembly GCA_017615065.1. Taxonomy (GTDB): domain Bacteria; phylum Bacteroidota; class Bacteroidia; order Bacteroidales; family UBA932; genus Cryptobacteroides. Next base: position 13,843 of record JAGAAY010000068.1, read on the forward strand.
TTTTCAACGTGCCGATTTCCGTCAACGTAAGCCCGTACTGCTCGATGCACTCCTTGTGCACGTTCCACTGCGGTTCCTTTTCCGCGAAGATGTAGCCGTAAGTTTCCACCCCGTGCATCAGCGGGAAGGCCGTCACGCGCAGGGACTTGGTCTCCAGCAGGACCTCCGGGAACTGCGTGTCCACCTTGTGGAACACAATCTCGTACGGAAGCCATTCATTATAGGAAAGGAAGAACTTGATGTGCGGATGCAGGTTCTGCGGCCCGTAGATATGGAGGGGCACCGTGCGCCCGCCCATACCAAGCGTGGACATCAACCCCTGAAGGCCGTAAATGTGGTCCCCGTGGATATGGCTGATGAACACGCTGTCCACCTTCTGCATGGACACTCCGTACGAGACCATACCCCTCTGGGCGCCCTCGCCGCAGTCCACAAGAAACAAGCGCCCGTGCACGTTAAGTGCCTGGGCGCTCTGGTTCCGATCCCTTACCGGCATGGCCGAAGCCGTGCCCAGCATGGTAACGGTGAATGTTGCGGGATTACTCACCCTTGTCAAGTTTGTCCTTCAGGGCAGCAAGAGCGGAGATGTCACCGAGGGTGGTCTTCTCCACGCTTGTCTGTACCTTCTTGATAGCCTTCTTGGCGGTTTCTGCCTCAGTGGCCTCGCGGGCGACGCGTGCCTCCTGGTATGTGCGGAGGTGCGAAACGCGCACGGTGCGGGTGCTGCGGCGGAGCTCAACCACCTTGAACGGCAGGGTTTCACCTGCAACTGCGGTTGTGCCGTCTTCCTTCACAAGTTCGCGGTTGAAGCAAAGGGCGGTGGTGCCATCCTCGAAGGTGATGGTTGCACCCTTGTCGTTCACGCTTGTGACGGTGGCGTTGACCACGGTGCCAACGGGATACTTGGCCTCGAGTTCATCCCAGGGATTGGGAACGAGCTGCTTGTGGCCGAGGGAGAGCTTGTGGCTGTTCTCGTCGAAGTCCAGGATCACAACGTCGATAACGTCGCCGCTCTGAACCATCTCGCCGGGATGCTTGATCTTGTTCCAGCTGAGGTCGGAGATGTGGATAAGACCTTCCACGCCGTCCTCGAGTTCTGCGAACACACCGAAGTTGGTGATGTTGCGAACGGTAGCCTTGTGCTGGGAGCCCACGGGATATTTCTCGCGGATGCTGTCCCAGGGGTTCTCGGTGAGCTGCTTCAGGCCAAGAGACATCTTGCGGCCTTCGCGGTCCAGGGTAAGGACAACTGCCTCCACCTCGTCGCCCATCTTCAGGAATTCCTGAGCGCTGTGCAGACGGGGGCTCCAGCTCATTTCGCTCACGTGTACCAGGCCTTCTACGCCGGGTTCTACCTCGATGAATGCGCCGTAATCGGCAATGGCAACCACTTTACCCTTCACGGTGTCGCCAACCTTAAGGTCGGGAGAAAGGGCTTCCCAAGGATGGGGTGTAAGCTGCTTGAGACCGAGGGCGATGCGCTTCTGCTGCTCGTTGAAATCGAGAACGACGACATTGATCTTCTGGTCCAGGGCAACCACTTCCTCGGGATGGGAAATGCGGCCCCAGCTGAGGTCGGTGATGTGGATGAGACCGTCCACGCCACCCAGGTCTACGAACACGCCGTAGTTGGTGATGTTCTTCAC
>JAGAAY010000069.1 GCA_017615065.1 Bacteroidales bacterium
CAACCCCTGACAGTCATAAGACTCGGAAAGTAAACTTATCTCAGTAATAACAACGACAAGTCAACTTATACCAGTAATAATCTATAAACCCGAGTCAACCCAAATCAGGAAAGGACAAGTCGATGATTTTGCCGGTTGGGCGTCATTTTTGGGCCGATTTTGATGCCGAGCCGATGATTTTGCCGTTTGGGCGTCATTTTTGGGCCGATTTTGACGCCGAGCTGGCGCTACAGTGCTTTCGCTGCTGACTGGCCGGCGAGGTAGCCGGTGCAAAAGGCCATCTGCAGGTTGTAACCACCCGTGTCGCAGTCCATGTCCAGGACTTCGCCGCAGAAGTACAGGCCGGGATGTTCGCGGGATTCCAGTGTTTTGGCAATCAGGGCCGATGTGTCGATGCCGCCTGCCGTAACCACGCTGCGTTCGAAGCCCACGAAGCCCGCAATGTTCATCTTCCAGTCCTTGAGGGCCGATGCCAGCGTATCCACGCTCACCTTTGAATTCGTGCGCAGGAACGCCTGCGTAATGGTGCCCGGGAGCAGCTTGCCGGCCAGGATGCGGAACAGGCGCTGGAAGCTCTGTCCTTTCGAGCGCGGGTCGTGGATGATATCGTCCCACCTCTGGTGAATGTCCTCGTTGAGTTTGTCCAGTTCCACCGCCGGTTTAAGGTCGATGCTGATGCTCACCTTCTGGCCTTCGATTAGGGCCTTCACGGCCCTGCGGCTCACCTGGAAGCCTATCGGCCCTTCCAGTCCGCCATCGGTGAACTCAATGTCGCCGAACTCCTGCTGCACGCAGGCGCCGTTCACGAACAGGCTCAGCTGAACGTTGTCCAGATTGTTTCCGTTGAGCAGGGCGCCCAACTCTGAGAGAGGCGTGATACGCTCGATATGCTTCTCGAACTTGGGATAGTACGAGGGCAGCGGCTTGGGGGCGCGCTCCTTCTTCTTGCCATATACTGTGCGGCCCTGGAATGCGGCCTTGATATCGTTCGTAAGGGGATTCTTGTAGCTCTTGTAGCCCTCGGGGACAAGTGCAGTGAGGCTGGGGAAGCAGTCCTTCACCGGGATTCCCATCTCGTCCGCCCACATGTAGCCGTCGCCCGTGGAACCTGTGCCGGGATAGGACAGGCCTCCGGTGGCGATGATGAGCTTGCTGCAGTTATAGGTTTCCGGTTCGATGGTAGTTTCCGTCTTGATCTTTGGCTGCGCCCAGGGCTTGTCCGGATCCTTGATGCGACGCTCCTTCACTGTTGTGAGCACGCAGTCCAGGCTATAGCCGCGGGCAGTTGCATCCACAGTTTTTACCTCGCATCCCGTTACCACTTTAACACCCGCAAGCGTGCATGCGCGCAGGAGCGTATCCACCACATCGCCCGCCATATGAGACTCCGGGAACGCCCTGTCCCCGCGCTCCACAACCGAGCGCATACCGTTCTCATTGAGTATGCCGATTACTTTCTCCGGGGTGAGATTATGCCATGCGGCGCTTACGAAGTTGGAATCCGTGCGTATGTGGGACGCGAAATCCTCCCACTCCTTCACATTGGTGAAATTGCATCTTCCCTTGCCGGTGATCATTATCTTGCGCCCGGCCTTGGGCATCTTCTCCAATACGGTTACGGTACCTCCGTTCTCGCTGCTTTGCAATTCCCGCGCAGCGCCTATCGCTGCCATAAGGCCGGCGGCTCCTCCGCCGATAACAATAATGTCAGATCTCATTTTACCCGGCAGGCGCCCACAGTGGCCCCTTCCGTTTGCAAAGTTACGAAAAATATCATATCTTTGCAGTCCCGATTCACAGTAATCGGCAAAAAGCCACTTTAGCTCAGTCGGTAGAGCAGCGCATTCGTAACGCGCAGGTCGTCAGTTCGAGCCTGATGAGTGGCTCAAAAAAAATTGGGACGCTTCGGCGCCCCAATTTTTTTGAGCCACATTAACATTATACCGGGGGGCTAACCCCCCGAACCCCCTGGGTCGCTTTGCTCCAAATGATACAACTACGGTTGCCTCGATTTTTTGGAGGCCTATGCGCAAGGTCGGACCAAATAGCCGACACCTTGTGCACGAATCGGCCCTTCAGCCACTTCTGCTGCGCAAGGTCTGAGGGGTTTTGTCAGACCTTGTGCAAAACCTGCCCAAATATAGTTAAATAATCTCCGAGACGGCTGCTTCAATGTTCAGTATGGCGAGGGTGGGGTCGAGGGCCTGGGAGAGCGGGAGGGAGCGGGGCGAGACTTCGATGGCGGAGGAGAAGCCGGCGGCAAGGAGGGCGTCGCGGTCGTCGATGCGGCCGGAGAGGAGGGTCACGGGGACATGGCCGCTGCGGCGGAGTACGCCGTAGGCAGCCTTGCCGGCAAGGGTTTGGCGGTCGGATCGGCCTTCACCGGTGATGACAAGATGTGCATCGGCCACAACTGATTCGAAGTTCAGCAGGGACAGGATTGTGTCGATGCCGGAGCGGAGCCGGGCCCCGAAACAGGCCAGGAACGCACCGCCGAGGCCGCCCGCAGCGCCTGCGCCGGGAACGGTGGATACGTCCACGCCGGTAGCGGCTTTCAGACGTGCAGACTGTTCAATCATCCGCCTCTCCAGCACCTCCACGTCCTTAGGCGATGCCCCTTTCTGGGGCCCGAAAACGCGAGCCGCGCCGGAAGGGCCCACGAATGGATTGTCCACGTCGCACAGAATTTCGAAGGAGGCATCGGCCAGTGTTTCCTTAAGCCCGCGAACGGCAAGCATACCGGCCCCGCCGTCGCAGGTTGCGCTGCCACCGAGGCCCACGATAAAGTGCCTGCAGCCCCTCTCATACGC
>JAGAAY010000070.1 GCA_017615065.1 Bacteroidales bacterium
GGAATACTCATAGTCGAAGCAGGAAATCTCATCAATGAAAACCACACAGCGTTTCTTGCGCTTGTTTTTTGCAATGATGGTTCCCAGTGCTTTGAACGCCTGGTTCCAGTTCTTGGGTTTGGGGCCATCGTAGCCGTATTGTTCGAGAGCGCTTAGGAAGGCGTTCTTCTGATCTTCCTTGTCGCCTTCCAGAATGCCACTTGCAAAGAAGTCGAACTTATCCTTGAAATAGTAACGGATAAGCGACGTCTTACCCACACGGCGCCGACCGTACAATGCGATGAATTCGGCCTTGTCGCTTTGGTTATACTTTGCAAGTTTTGCCAGCTCAGTATCTCTGCCGATGATTTTATCCATAACCACTATGTTTTTCGCAAAGATACTTCATTTATCTGAAAGTTCCGCCAAAGTTGCTCAAATTTTGAAAGTTTGGCGGAACATTTCCCAAAGAGTGACGATATTTCAAGGATCTCCCGACGTGCGTACCTCGAAGGTGGTGGACAATTTGTCCCCACCCATGTAGACCGTAAGAGGGTCATATTTACCCCCTCACAAAACAGCTATTACTCAACAAGTGTATTGAATCTCAGACACGGAACTTTGCGGGTGAGCCTTACAGACACCATTATTTGCAATATTTCATTGTACGCTGTTGCGCTTGGGAATGTGCCCTACAAGTGGTTAGAATGATGGTTCGGTGCATTTTTGGTGCATTTTTTCTGAGCCCCAAATAAGAAAAACCCCCTCTGAATGTACTCAGAATGGGTTTTTAGTCAAAATTTAAGCGGAGAGAGCGAGATTCGAACTCGCGATACCCTTTTGGGGTACACACGCTTTCCAGGCGTGCCTCTTCAGCCACTCGAGCATCTCTCCAAATATCGGGACTGCAAAGGTACAATTATTATTTGAAACCGCAAATATTATGGGCGTGTTTTTGCAAAAGTGGGGGGAAATTGCCATCTTTGTAGACTATAAATAGTCTAACAGAAACACATACAAACCATAAAATGAAGTTACTCAAAGCATTAACTATTATAGTCCTTGCCATGGCGGCGGCGGCAGGCGCAAAGGCGCAGGAGCAGGAGCAGCAGGGAGCCAACGGGGAGGCGTTCACGTTCATGAGACTGGACCGCAGTCCGGTTACGTCGGCGATGGCCGGGGCCGGGTTCTCAATGACGAAAGGCAACTTTGCATATTCGGCGTTCGGCAATCCCGCAGCGGCGGCGTTTATGGACAAAACTGTATCGGCCGCGGCGAATTACCGCAGCTGGGCACCCGGAATCCTGGACGAGCAGCACATCACGGCCGCATTTGCAGTTAAGCCCATCGGCGACCTGGCCATAATCGCCGGGTACACAAAGGGCATTCAGCCGCAGCTGGACGAGGAGGATCCCTTCCGCCCCAACGACAACAACTTCACCCTGGGCGCCGCCTACGCCGTAACCGGCAGCATCGGCCTGGGCGTCAACTGGCATTACGTTTATCAGTCCCTTCTTGAGGATTACAAGCTCAGCGGCTGGGCGGTCGATGCCGTCGCACATTACGCTGGCGACAACTTCAACCTGGCCGGCGGCGTGGTTTCCATCGGCCCTAAAGTGGTGTCGCAGCAGAGCGGAGCCTATCCTCTTCCCGCATCGGCCAAAATAGCAGGCGACTACACCCTGTCGTTCGATGCCATAAGGATAACAGCGGCGGCCGATGCCGACTACTACTTCAACAGCGGCAACTGGGGCGTTTCCGGCGGAGCGCAAGTGGGCCTTGCCGGTATGGTATTTTTCCGCGCAGGTGGCCGATATGCCCCCGCAGGCTCGGCAATCCCCACACACATTGCTGTGGGCGGCGGCCTCAAGTACAGATTCATCACGCTGGACATGAGCTACATCACGATGAACTCCATCATCGGCAACAGCATCATGGGCGGCATCAGCATCAGCCTTTAGAAAATGAAGAGATACATATATATTCTATTGGCCTGCGCACTGGGATTTTCCTGCGCAAAGACCGTGGAAGAAGCCCCCAAGGCCCCTGCCACCCCGAAGAAAGAAGCTCTGAGCCCCATCGTAGAAGGAAAGCTTAAAGTCGTCTTCAGCGACGATATCGTAGCCCTCATAGAGGCGGGTGATGCCGACATCGCCACAAAAGCCCCCGGGCTCGGAAGCCTGATGAACGAGCTTGGCATCGAGAGCATGGAGAGAATCTTCCCCTACGCGGGAGAGTTCGAGCCCCGTACCCGCCGTGCCGGACTTCACCGCTACTACAAGGTTACATTCAAGGCCGATGTCCCCGTGACAAAGGCAATGGACGACATGACCTCGGTGCCCGGAATCCTCCATACTGAGCCCGTGCGCAGAATCGCAAAGCGCGCGATATTCAACGATCCCCTGTTCGGCAACCAATGGCACTATGTGAACACCCGCACCGCATCTGCCGATATCCACGTGCAGGAAGTGTGGCAGAACTACACCAAAGGCAGCAGCGACGTTATCGTATGTGTCGTTGACGAGCCTGTGGATCCCAGCCATCCGGACCTCCTCGCCAACCTCTGGAAAGACAGCAACGGCCACACCGGCTATAACTTTGCCCGGAGCAGCTACGACCTTACAATCCGTCCCGACAGGGGAAACGGCGACATCGGCCACGGCACTCACGTTGCCGGCACTGTAGCTGCAGTGAACAATAATGGAATCGGCCTCTGCGGCCTCGCGGGCGGCGATGCAGCCGAGGGTATTCCCGGCGTCCGCATCCAGTCGTGCGCCATTTTCTCCGGAACCAGATACGCCGATGACGACCAGACCGCGGCAGCCCTCAAGTGGGGAGCCGACCATGGCGCCGTAATTTCCCAGAACAGCTGGGGCTATTATGCCGATGCCAACGGCGACGGAACCGTATCCCCACAGGAATTGGCATCTTACAAGAGTGAGACACTGGACGACACCACGAAAGACGCCATCGACTATTTCATCGAGCACGCCGGCTGCGACAATTACGGAAACCAGCTCCCCGGCTCCCCCATGAAGGGCGGCCTGGTGATTTTCGCGGCAGGCAACGAGGACATCAACTATGATATCATAAGTTCTTATGAACCCGTGATATCAGTTGGCGCATACGGCCCCTCGGGCACAAAGGCATCTTATTCCAACTACGGCAGCTGGGTGGACATCGGCGCCCCTGGCGGAGAAGGCTCCTCTACAACCAACAGTATCTGGAGCACCGTTCCCAAACAGGTCGCCGACGGATACGGCAGCACCGTCAATACCGATTATTATGAGGGCACCGGCTGGGCCGGCACTTCGATGGCCTGCCCCCACGTTTCCGGCGTCGCCGCCCTTCTCGTCTCCTACTTCGGCGGAGAGGGCTTTACGGCCGAGGCCTGCAAGGAGTACCTCCTGGGCGGCGCAACGGCCGGCTACTTCGCCACGTCCAAGCCCATCGGCAAGAAACTGGACGCCCTGGGCGCTTTCCAGTACGCCTTCAACCATGGCGCAACCGGCGGCGGAAGCAGCACCGTCACCATAAGGGTCAACCCCGCAATCCCTACCGAAATCCGCGCCCATGAGTCTGTGAGCGTAACTGTAACCGCCACCAGCACCGACGGTGGCGCCGTTTCCATCCAGCTTCAGAATGCCCCTTCCGGCGTGACATTCAGCGGCAGCACCCTCACGATCAGCGGCCCGGCATCGGCAACCGGCCTTCACAACTTCAGCATCGTGGCCACCGATCAGTCCACGGGCACATCGGCCACCAGGAAGATCTCATACACCGTCCTTCAGAACCACGCCCCCAAGGCCATCGGAAAGATCGAAGACAAGCTCTTCCCTTCGAAGAATTACTCCGTGATTACCCTGAACGGCCTCTTCAGCGATCCCGACGGCGAGACGCCCGCCATCACGGCCAGTTCTTCCAATCCCGCCATTCTCAAGGCCGAGGTTGCCGATGGTAAGCTCACCCTCACCCCGCTGGAGTATGGCGATGCAGTGGTAACCGTAACGGCATCGGACTATTTCGGGCTCACAGCCACCATAAGCTTCAAGGTTGTGGTTTACGATGCCACGAAACCCGCCCAGACATATCCCAGGCAGGTTCAGGAAAACCTCACCGTGCGGGTCACCTCTGAAGATCTGGTAAAGGCACGCGTTCAGGTTTCCACGACATCAGGCTCGGTTGTTTTTGACAAAGAGCAGTTCGTGAACATCTATATTCCCGTGTATGTGGACATGAGCTCCTGCGCACCCGGAGTTTACACGGTTGCTGTTACATACAGCGGCAAAACTTCCGCCAGCAGGGTTGTAAAATTATAAAGTATCCTGTTTAAGGGCTTCTACGTACCGGGCGATCCTAAGCAGTTCGTCCGGTATTTTTATGCTCTGGGGGCAGTGCTGGATGCATTCCCCGCAGGATATGCAATGATCGGCCTGGCGTACTTTGTCGATGGTTTTGTCGTAAGAGGTGAGGTATGCCCTCTTGAGTTTGAGATAGTTCTTCTGCTCCGTCGTCTGCGCATACGTACCTTCCGTGATGCTGCGGTTATAATGCTGGAACACCCCCGGAATGTCGATGCCGAACGGGCATGGCATGCAGTACTTGCAGCCCGTGCAGTTTATCATCGGATACTCCTTCATCTCCGTGGCCATCCGCTCCATGAACTCCAGTTCTTCGTCCGTCATGTAGCGGAAATTGGAGAAGGTTTCAACGTTTTCGCGGAGAGGATCCATGGACGACATGCCTGAAAGCACAACCTGGATGCGCGGATGGCTGCCCACGAAGCGGAACGCCCATGAGGCCACGCTGCGCTCCGGGTCACGCGCCTTCATCTGGGCCTCGATGTTGGCCGGAACGTTGGCCAGGCGGCCGCCCAGCAGCGGCTCCATAACCATGATGGGGATGCCCCGCTTGTCCAGTTCTGCGTAAAGATATGAGGCGTTGGTGTTGCGTTTGCCGTCGGCATGGTTCCAGTCCACATAGTTCATCTCTATCATCACGAAGTCCCAGTGCGTATCCCCGCTGTCGTGAAGCTGCATGAAATGGTCGAAGGTTTCCGGCGCTCCGTGGAACGAGAAGCCCAGGTTGCGGATGGCTCCTTCCGCCTTTTTCTGTTTGAGCCAGTCCATCATCCCGTTTTCCACATACCGCGCTTCATATGCCCGGCGCCCTCCCCCGCCTATTGCGTGGAGAAGGTAATAGTCGATATGATCGGTATTGAAAATCTTCAGCGACTCCTCGAACATCTTCTTGGACGCCTCGGGGGAACTGTCGCCGAAATTGGACAGCTTGGTTGCAAGGAAATAACTGTCGCGCGGATATTTGGACAGGGCCACGGCCGCCGCCTTTTCCGACTGCCCCTGAAGGTACGCCGGAGAAGTGTCGTAATAGTTGATGCCGTTTTGCATGGCGTAATCCACCATCTCGTTCACGGCTTCCTGGTCGATGACGTCTTTCCCGTCAGGCCCCTTTATCATGGGCCAGCGCATGCACCCATAGCCCAGCAGCGACGTTTTGTCTCCGTTGACCGGGTTGGTGCGGTATTCCATCCCCTTGTTCGCCGGGGCTTCCTCTTTTATGCGTGGGGCACAGGCGGCAGTGAGTACCGCCGCGCCGCCTATCTTGATGAAATCTCTGCGTTTCATAGGATGTGTTCCTCCCTTCCGTTAACTGTTATTGCACTTATCGGCCTAACCGGGCACAGATATTCGCAGGCGCCGCAGCCGATGCAGATCAGTTCCGCCACCACGGGAGTGAGGCCCTTTTCGCTTTCCACCATCGTGATTGCCCCTGTGGGACATTTAGTGGCGCAGTTGCCGCAATTTACGCCCTTGAGCGAGAGGCACGCATCAAGATTGACATGCGCAGCGCCGATGTGATACTGCGTTTTCTCTTCCCTGCCGATGGGATTGATAGCGCCGGCGGGGCACAGCTGGGAGCAACGAGTGCATTCCGGACGGCAGAAGCCTTTTTCGAAGCCCATCTCCGGCTGCATCAGATGTTCCAGACTTGCCGATGGCCGGAGCACCCCGTTGGGGCACTCCGATATGCACAGCTGGCACGCCGTGCACCTGCGGTAGAAGTCCCGCACGCTCCCGGAGCCCGGCGGCGTTATCGGCACCTCCCGCTCCGGCACGCGCTTGGGAAGCACCTCCGCAAATCCGCCGTCCACCTTCTTCTCCTGCGCCTTCAACAGCGCCGTCCCCGCCACCACCGCTGTGCCCGCGATGAACGCCCTGCGGCCCTGGGATACGGCTTTCTCAGAAAAACTGTTTCTAACTCCGCGGACTAAAACTTTTTCTCCGGAAAATGTCGAAAAAGTTTTGTCCGACTCCGTAGACGAAACAGTTTTTCCCCACGCAAACTTGTATTTCAGCCCGCCCGCTTTGCAATTGCCGATGCAGTCAAAGCAGGTGACACATCTGGAATAGTCGATCTTCTGATTGTCGATGTCGATGCACTGTGCCTTGCATTTTCGCTCGCACACCTTGCATTTTACGCACTTCTCCGTATCAATCATCGGCCTGAACGCAGCAAAGCGCGCAAGAAAACTCAGCGCCGTTCCCACGGGGCAAATACTGTTGCAGTAGGTGCGCCCACCGCGGAACGCCAAAGCCACAACCACAACAAGCGTTACACCCGCCACTATCAGCACCGGAACACTGTTATGGTGCAACACGGCGCTCACCATGCGGCCATACGCGCTGTACGGCGCCAGGATGGCCACCGCCGCCTGAACACCCGCAACCATGGCCGCCACAAACAGCACGAACACCCCATAGCGCAGCCACTTTATCTCCTTCTTATATTTATAAGGCAGCTTCTTCCCCATTGTGCCCAGCCTGGACACCGCGTCCTGGAAAACGCCCAGGGGACATATCACCGAGCAGTACACCCTGCCGAAAGCCAAAGTGAGCAGAACCAGGCCGATAATCACAGCCACGTTCAGTGCCAGGCACGCGGGAAGGAACTGGAGCTTCGCCATCCAGCCCAACCAGGGCCGGAGCACACCCGAAGAATCCAGGAACAGGAGAGTGATGCCAAGCAGGAATAGCGCGGCGAAAACGATTCTAAGTTTCCGTAACATAACACATTGCGTTCTACTGCAAATATACGAAAATTTCGCCTGCGGGCTTCACAACCGGCAGGCGAAAATTATGAGATGGTATCAATATTTATGTCTGATACCGTTATTTGCCAATATCGTGCCAGATTATTTCCTTCTGGCAACAATAAGTGATGAAGGCCTGTTGTACCCGTGGCGGAAGTTCAGGGGCTTCACTTCAGGGTTGTGATGATACAGAGTGTTAAGGTCGCTCTGGAAGCATGACGAGCTGAAGCAGTTCAGGGGCTTCACGTATCCGCCGTACAGGGTAACGTCGAAGTTATCCTTGAGATAGTGATAACGTACGCCCGTATCGTCCTGGATAACGGCGAAGGTGTTGTTGAGCATATAGTCGCGCACGGTGGTGAAGTGATTTCCGTGCATGCAGTATGAGCAGCTCTTGGTGTAACCCACCGTGGTTTCAGGATTAAAACTGCCGATGAGAGCCTTGGTGCCCGCATTAATGTAGTCGTTGTTCAGGTTGGTGGTGGTGAAGGTGAGAGCCCTTTCCTTGTTCTCCGCCTTGTTGAAGAAGTGGATCTCGACTGCGGTGGAAGGCTTTTCGCTGTCCGTGAAGGTGCCGTCGGCATTCAGGGTCTTGTAGGTAACCGACATGATGTGGTAGTCCATCCTTGCCATGAACACCAGGAGAATGGAAATGGTGCCGTCGATGGATGAGTTGTGCAGATCGGTCTGCATGTTCTTCGTGATGAAGTAGCTGTTCTGCAGGTGATACAGGAGGGCCTGGCGATACTTGTCGAAAGCCCTTTCAGTAGTCTTCTCCAGATCCGGAACGCTGCCGGTACCCTCAAGTGCGAACAGCCAGTAGTGCTGTGCCTTGGGATAGAACGAGGCGGCATAGGCGAAGTCCGGTCCGCTGAAGGGATAGAACACGTCCACCGCTTTCTCGTTTATATCGGCAAAATCGTTGGCTGCCAGAGTGTCGATTTTGTCCAGAGTCTCGCGGCAGGTTGCCCAGAGACCGTCCATCTGTGTCTTGTGCTTCTGCCAGAGGGGCTTTTCCATCCAGAAAGCTACGGGGCTGTCGGCATCCACATCCATACCGGCCAGGATGCGGGCGGCATCGTCAAGGGTGCGGTCCGCCTCAAGGAGGGGAAGTTCCGGCGACGCTGCGGGAACGTCATAGACTGTTGTGTCGGCCTGTCCGCGCAGATTGGCTGCCCAGCCTGAACGGAGCTTGCATGAAGGCGTGAAGATGAAGGCCGCCGCTACGGCGACGAGGAGAAGTTTTTTCATTTCTTGCGTGCTACTATAAGTGACGAAATTTTCATATATCCGTGTTTGAAGGCAAGGGGCTTGATGTCGTCGCCCTTGTATGCCTGTACAAGGTCAAGTTGATATGTATAGGCCTCAAAGGAAGCGAGAGGATGCGTGTAACCGCCATAGAGGGTGACATCCCACTGCTCCGGCTCGAAATACTTGTAAGGAACACCCGTATCGTCCTGAACCACGGCGAAGGCGTGCTGGAGCATGTCGTTGCGCACCTGTGAGAAGTGAGGCTTGTGCATGCAGTACGAGCAGCTCTTGGTGTAGCCGGCGGTTGTGGCGGGATCGAACGTGTCGATGAGGGCCTGGGTTCCGGCCTTGAAATACTCGTCGCGGAGATTGGCGTACAGGTAGTAAACCGTCCTCATCACGTTCTCCTCGCGGTTGAAGTATTTGATTTCCACAACGTCGGTGGGTTTGTCCGAGGGGGTGAGGCTGCCGTCATCGGCAAGAACCTGATAGGTGATGGAGGCGATATGGAAGTCCATGCGGGCCATGAGGACCATCATGATGGGAATGGTTCCGTCGATGACGTTGTTCGCAAGGTCGTTGTCCATTGCGTTGGTGATGAAGTAGCTGCTCTTCAGGTGGGTGCGCATTGCGTTGCGGTACATGCTGAAGGTGTGCTCGCTCATGCGGTCCATCACGGGGATGCTGCCGGTTTTCTCCAGGGCCATGAACCAGTAGGTGGTGGGCTTGGGGAAGAATGCGGCGGCATACGGGAAGTCCGGGCCGCTGAAGGGATAGAACACGCTGAGGGCTTTCTCGTTGATGTCCTTGAGATCCGTCACTGCGAACGTGTCGATTTTATCCAGGGTTTCGCGGCAGGTTGCCCACATGCGGTCCATCTCTTCCCTGTGCTTCTTCCAGAAGCTCTTTTCCATCCAGGGTGCCAGAGGGCTGTCCGGAGCCACTTCCATGCCGGCCAGGATGCGGGCGGCATCGTCAAGGGCTTTGTCTTCCTGAAGGGGAATCACGACGGGTTCCTCGACGGCGGTGGAATCCTCCTGCGGGAGGTTTGCCTGCTGCCTGCGGTTCTTGCAGGAAGGGAGCAGTACCAGGGCCGCCAGGGCTGCGGCGAAAAGAATTCTTTTCATTATTTCTTGATGAGTTTGTTTGCAAGATAAACGGCACCGCCCACCAGAAGGGTGCCGGCGCTCATGATGGACATCCACATGGCTTTCTGGTCGTGGCGCACGAAGGTGGCCAGATAATCGTCATACACAAGGTATCCGATAGAGCAGATGATGAGGATGCAGAAAATGATGGGGGTCACAGGATAGCCCCAGGTTTTGTACGGCCTTTCCGCATTGGGGAAACGGCGACGGTGCACAAACACGCCGGCAACCGTTGCCAGCGAGCACATCGACAGCAGGATTCCCGTGTACTGGGTTACCAGCGAGAATGAGCCGGTGAGGATGAGCAGCAGGGCCACCACAAACTGGAAAACCAGGGCGATGATGGGAATATCATGCTTGTTCTTGCGGGAAAGGAAGCCCAGGATGCGGTAGTCCTCGCCCATCACCTGCGATACGCGCGGCCCCACATACACCATCGAACTGATGCTGGAGAGCAGCAGGAGCGCGATGACCAGGCCCATGAAATTGCCGAAAGAAGTGCCGAAGATGTGGCGTGCGCTTATGAGGCCCACCTCAACTTCGCCGGTGAGTTCCGATGCGGGAGTGCTCAGCAGGAACACAAGGTTCAGCAGCATATAAAGCACCGTAACCGCAAGCGTGGAAAGAAGCAGCGCCTTGGGCAGATTCTTCTGCGGGTTCCTGAGGTCTCCCGCCATATAGATTGCCGCATTCCAGCCGGAATATGCGTAGTATACCCACACCAGCGAAACACCGAAACTGGTATTGAACACCGTAGATGCGGAGAAGTCGCTGAACGAAGGGCCGAAACTCTGGTAATTCTTTGTGAGGATGAATCCCGCAATGATAAAGCCGATGATGACCACCACCTTGAGGCCGGTGAATACATTCTGGAACCTTCCGCTCACGGTACGGCTGATTGCGTGGACCACCGTGATGAGCGTGAGCACGGCAACCGCCAGCAGCTTTGCGTTAATAACGGGGAAAATGTTGCTCACATACGATGAAAGCGCGATGCATGACAGCGCAATAGGCGCCGCAAAACCCACTATGAGCGAAACCCATCCCGCCAGGAAGCCCACTGCAGGATGATAGATTGTGCTGAGATAGTGATACTCACCGCCGGAACGCGGCATTGCGGCTCCCAGTTCCCCGTAAGAAACCGCCCCGCAGAAAGCGATCACTCCGCCCAGGAACCACAGCAGCATGATAGCCACAAGATTCTGTGTGGACACAAGCTGGAAACCGAGCGACGTAAATACGCCCGTACCGATCATATTGGCTATGATAAACGCACTTGCGGTGCTCCAGCCGAACTTGTCCGACGCTTTCTTCATTGCATTTTGAGAATAATTGCGCGAAGATACGCATTATTGCATTAAAATGCAATTATTCCTCTATCTTGCCCCCTGCGAGATCCAGAATCTCGGTGGTAATCTTCTGCTGGCGCGTCTTGTTGTAGATGAGAGTGAGTTCGGCGAGCAGATTTTCGCCGTTGTCGGTGGCGGTTTGCATGGCAACGGTGCGCGCGGCGTGCTCCGAGGCGGCGCTGTCAAGAAATGCCGTATAGAGCTTTAGTTTGATGGACTTCGGGAACAGATCCGCCATCATCTCCTGGGCCGATGGCTCCACGATGAAATCAGATTTCTCGACTTCGGCTTCGCCTTCGCTCGAAATGACAATATCCGCCGGCAGCAGCCGCTCCGCTACTGGCACCTGCCTGGCAGCAGATACGAAGTGGCTGTACACGAGCAAGACACCCGAGATGCGGCCATCGGCAAAATCCTCCATCAGCCTGGCCGCAAGGTCGCTCGCAGGGCCGTACGCGGGCTTTTCCGACAGCGCATTCAGGTTCTCCGGCGAGGGCTTGCCAATCTTGCGCATCGCATCGGCCACCTTGCGCCCGGCGCTGTACACCAGCGCGTCGGGATTATCAGCCAGAACGGCCTTCACCTTGGCGATTACCGCCGAATTGAAGCCGCCGCAAAGCGATGAATTGGACGATATGGCCACAATCGCCAGGGGCGCATCAGCCTTCACCTCCGCCTCCGGAATCCTTGCCCCCGCCTCCAGCAGCGCCTGCAGAATCCCGTCCATCTGCCTCTGATACGGCCTCATCGCCTCAATCGCCAACTGCGCCCGCCTCAGCTTCGAAGACGACACCAGCTTCATCGCCGATGTAATCTTCAGCGTGCTCCGCACCGACGATATCCGTCCCTTTATTTCCCTTAACGTTGCCATAAGCCCAAGCGCTTAATTCTTAAGCGCAGAAATAATCTGTTCTGCTTCTTGTTCTATAATTTTGCCGATGTCGTCATTAATCACACCCTTATTCAATGGTTCAAGCACATCGGCTTTGTGAACGGCGCGGAGGCGTTCCAGGAGGAGATTCTGGAACTCGCCCACCTTGTCCAGCGTGATGTCCTTCATCAGCGCATGCGTACCGCAATACAGCACCGCCACCTGCTCCCCTGCCGGCCAGGGCGTATACTGCGGCTGGATGAGCAGCCGGTTGTTTTTGCGGCCCTTGTCCAGAGCCAGTTCCGTCACCTTGTCAAGGTCGCTGGAGAACTTGCTGAACGCCTCAAGTTCCGCCCATTGCGCCTGGTCTATCTTGAGCGTTCCCGCCACCTTCTTCATGCTCTTGAGCTGCGCGCTGCCGCCCACTCGCGACACGCTGATACCCACGTTGATAGCCGGCCTCACACCCTGGTTGAAGAGCGAGCTCTCCAGATAGATCTGGCCGTCCGTGATGGAAATAACGTTCGTGGGAATGTAGGCCGATACATCGCCGGCCTGCGTCTCGATGATAGGCAGGGCCGTAAGCGAGCCGCCGCCCTTCACGCGCCCCTTCAGCGACTCCGGAAGGTCGTTCATCTGAGCCGCAACCTCCTGCTGGCCGATAATCTTCGCCGCCCTTTCCAGCAGCCTCGAATGCAGGTAGAAAATATCGCCCGGATAAGCCTCGCGGCCGGAAGGGCGCTTGAGGATGAGGGATACCTCGCGATATGCCACTGCCTGCTTGGAAAGGTCGTCGTACACCACCAGCGCGTGACGTCCGGTGTCGCGGAAATACTCGCCGATAGCGGCACCGGCAAAAGGCGCATAATACTGCAGAGGAGCCGGATCTGCCGACGTGGCAGCCACAACGCAGGTGTAGTCCATCGCCCCGTGCTCGCGAAGCGTCTTCACAATGGAAGCCACCGTGCTGCCCTTCTGGCCGATAGCCACGTAGATGCAGTACACCGGATCGCCCGCCAGGAAATTCTTGCGCTGATTGATGATAGTGTCGATGGCAATGGCCGTCTTACCAGTCTGACGGTCGCCGATGATGAGTTCGCGCTGGCCGCGGCCGATGGGGATCATCGAGTCGATGGCCTTGATGCCGGTCTGGAGCGGCTCTGTAACGGGCTGGCGGAAGATCACCCCGGGCGCCTTGCGCTCGAAGGGCATATCGGTCTTGTCGCCCTCGATGGGGCCCAGGCCGTCCAGCGGATTGCCAAGGGGATCCACCACCCGGCCGATGAGATTGTCGTTCACGCCAACAGCCGCGATCCTGCCCGTACGGCGCACGGTCTGGCCCTCCTTCACCGCATCCGTGGGGCCCATAAGGACGCCGCCCACGTTGTCGGTTTCCAGATTCATCACCACGGCCATAACGCCATTGCCGCAATCCAGCAGTTCGCCGGACTCCGCGTTGTCAAGGCCGTAGATGCGCACCACGCCGTCGCTTACCTGCAGGACCTTGCCGATTTCCTCGAACTTAAGCTCCTGTTTCATGTCGCGGAGCTGCCCCAGCAGCACGTCCGACACTTCACTCACTTTCAGGTTTGCCATTTATACTAATCTTCTGTTTCTGATAACAAATTGTTCCTTGATAATGTCAAGCTGCCTTTTCACGCTTGCATCCAGGAGTGTGTCCTCGAGGTCCAGGACGAAGCCGCCCACAAGGGACGGGTCCACAATCACCTCGAATACGGGTTCGTCTCCCGTCTTGCTCTTGACAAGGTCGTGGAAACGCTGCATAATCTCTTTCGAGGGCTCCCGCGTGATGGTGAGCACCACCTTGCGCCTGCCCGCGCTGCGGTTGTAGCGCGTTATGAAGTTGCGGAGCATGTCCCTGAACAGATCCGCACGGCGGCCGCGTATCACCAGCATCGCGAAACGCGACATGCTGTCCGACATCTTCCCGTCCAGGGCTCCCTGCACCAGGCGGTGCTTTTCGTCATCGGCAAGAATATCCTGCGACGCTAAGGCCTTGGCGAATTCCGGAGACTTGTCCAGCGTTTTCACCAGCGATTCCGCTTCCCGGCACACAACATCGCCCTCACCCGTCTCCTGCACATATTTCACAAGGGCGGTTGCATAGCGCGTTATGACCAGGCTTCGGTTCACGAGCGGTACGGGATTTTATCGGCCTCTTTGAGCAGCTTGTCCAGGTAGGCCATGTCCTGCTCCTTGTCGGAGAGTTTCTCGCGGAGCACTTTCTCCGCCACTTCCACCGACATCATCGCCACTTCCCGGCGGATTTCCAGGATGGCGCTTTCCTTCTCCGCCTCGATTTCGGTGCGGGCTTTGGAAAGGAGTTTGTCGGCTTCGGCGCGGGCGCTCTCTTTGGCATCGGCAATTATCGTTGTCTTTGCGGCTGCGGCTTCGCGGAGGATATCGGCCTGCTCGGCCTTGGCCTCCTCCAGCATTTTCCTGTGCTCCTGTGTCCAGGACTGCATCCGTGCCTCGATTTCACGGGCGTCACGCAGCGAATCGTCAATCTTCTGCTTGCGCTTCTCCACCATCCCCGTGATTATGGGGAAGCCGAATCGGGCCAGCAGGAAAAAGACGATGCCGAAGATGACGACCATCCAGAAAAGGAGGCCGGTGTCGGGTGTAATGAGGCTCATTTAGTTCAGTGCAAGCAGCAGACAGACGATGATTGCGAAAAGGGCCGCGCCCTCGATCATACCTGCGGCGATGATGAGGGTGGTACGCATATTACCTGCGCTCTCCGGCTGCCTTGCGATGGATTCCATCGTGGATTTGCCGATTTTTGCGATGCCGAAAGCACCTGCAAAGGCTGCCAGCGCCGCACCCAGTCCGGCTGCTACTTTTCCCCATACGGCTGTTGCAGCCGCCTGAAGAATCATTGATGCAAACATTAACATAACAGTATAAAATTAAGTTTTAATAAACATTCCGTCTTATGGCCAGTCTGGACTAAAAGTTTTTTTGTCTAAAAAATGCCAAAAAAACTTTTGTCCAGTACTGTCCTGTACTACATTATCCCATACGTATCTCATTCTCCATGCGACCTGGCCATACCTATGTATACGGCACTCAGTGTTGTAAACACGTACGCCTGGATGAAAGCCACAAGGCACTCCAGCGCATCCAGGAAGACGCCGAAGAGGACGGACACCACGCTCATGGAGCCCGTGAGGAGAGGACCGTACTTCGCCACAATAAAAATCACGGACACAATGCTCAGGAGCATGATGTGTCCCGCGAGCATGTTGGCGAACAGTCGGATGGTGAGGGACACCGGCTTCATGAAGGCGCTGAACACTTCGATGATCGGCATGATCGGCTTCAGGAAGCCCGGGACGTCCGGCCAGAAAATATCCTTATAGTAGTGCTTGGAGCCGGTGAGGTTCACCGTGAGGAAGGTGAATGTGGCCAGCACAAGCGTGATTGCGATGTTGCCGGTGACGTTGGCGCCGCCGGGGAAGAACGGGATTATGCCCAGGAAGTTCTGCAGCAGGATGAAGAAGAACGCAGTGCACAGGTAGGGGGAATAGCGCCGATAATCATGTTCGCCGATATTCTCTTTGGCGATGTCGTGCACCATCATCACCAGCGGCTCCACCGCCGCCGCCAGGCCCGTGGGCGCCTCCTCCAGGGCGTCGTGCTTCTTATACCAACGAGCTGTGAATAAGACGATTATCAGCAGGAGCGCCGCAGAGAACATGAGCGACAGCACGTTCTTCGTGATAGAAATGTCGAACGGGCGCTTGCCGGTTGTTGTGTCGATAATCTTCCCGCTTTCAGTGTCGATTCTGAGGCCCTGATACTCCTCCCCGTGCTCCAGTTTCGCGGAACTGAAGCAGTGCCACCCCGTGCTGCTATGTACGATTACCGGCAGGGGGATGCTTATCGGCTTCCCCTTCCACTCAGTGATATGCCACTCATATGCGTCGCCGATGTGATCGAAGATTACTTCCGACACATTGATGCTCCCTTCTTGAGATCCCTCGACTTCGCTCGGGATGACAGAATATACTTTCCCGTAGTGAATAGTATAACCTTTTGCTGTAGAAATGGTTCCGCTATTCAATTTAACTACTGCATCAGCAATGGAAAAGGCATTGTTACCACTCAGGCGTATAATGGA
>JAGAAY010000071.1 GCA_017615065.1 Bacteroidales bacterium
AGTTAGCAATCCATTCTTTAATCGCTCTTCTTCCTACCGGAACAATATGCAACTTGTCAATGTGATAAGCAGAATAGCCGGTTCGTTTGTAAATGTCAATAACCTGCTCGTAGTAAAGAGCCCGCTGCGTGGTTTGATTGATGAACATTGTTAACTCTTGGTTGTGAGTCAACTTTTTTCAGTTAAAGACATTCGGCGTCATTTTGGGCCCTAAAATGCTCCCGAGTTGGCAATTTGGCCGGTTGGGCGTCATTTTGAGGCCTTTTTTGACGCCGAGCGGAAGAATCTTCGGGGTTCAGGCCCGAAACACCCCCTAAACGGGCCGGAAGTGGGTCCTGAGGGGTGGAAAATACGGGATGCGAGGGGGTTTCGTTAAAAATTCGTATATTTGTAGGCTATATGAAGCACGTTTGGTCCGAAATACTGGTGCCGGCCGTTATCGTGGGGGCCACACTGGCACAAACCCTGGGCGTTGAAGCGTACAGGGCGGACGCACGTGCAGAGGCGATGGCAGTCCGGCTTTTCAAGTCCCCGGCGGACACTATTTGGGTGAACGATACCTCCTGGTTCAGTGATGACGGATTCGTCTTCACAGAGCAGCCTGTGGATGACACACTGCCCAGGATTACGGCCAGGGACACGATGAAAGTGCCGGACAGCCTGAAGACCACAGACCCGTTCCTGTACCAGTGGTACGTTGCCGTAAAGGACTCCCTCACACACAGGATCGTGGTGGATTCCCTCAAGGAAGCGGGCGACAGCATCATGTGGCCGCAGATCGATTCCCTGTATCTTGCGGATTCAACTGCAATAGCCAAGGAGAAGTTCGACCGCTGGTGGGCCGGTCTCAGCAAAACGGAAAGGAGGCGCTGGGAGTATGAGCAGAAACTGCCCGCAATACTCCACAGGCAGGATTCCATACTGCACCGTAAAGACAGCATCCAGAAAGTGAGGGACAGCGTAATCCAGAACACTCCCCGTATCCTGGACACTCCGTACCTCCCGGATTCCCTGTATTACCACCGCCTGGTAGCCTGGAAACACAACCGTGAATTCAACGAAATGACCGTCTTCGACTGGGACACCACATTCAACTACCATTTCGAAGACTATCCCTACATGCGTGAGGATCTTGGCGGCAGCTTCCTGGGAGTCCCGGGATCGGCCGTACAGTCGTACAATTTCTTCAAGCGCGACCAAAGCCGTTCCTCGGTGAGTTTCTACAGGCCGATTGAAAGCTGGACATACTCGCCGGAGAGCATACCGATGTTCAACACCAAGACTCCGTACACGGAGCTGGAGTACTACGGCACCGAGTTCGCAACCGCATCGAAAGAACAGGCCAACATCAGGCTTTTCACCACCCAGAACATCCTGCCGTCCCTGAACGTAGCCCTTGAATTCAAGCGCTACGGAGGAGAAGGCATTCTGGAGCACGAAAAGACCATAAACAAAACTTCCTATGTGGCCGGAAACTGGCTCGGAAAGCGCTACCTGGCACATTTCGGCTTCATTCACAATGTATCCACAAGGGAAGAAAACGGCGGTCTGACAGATCTCACGATGATCAGGGACACCACCGTGGAGGTTCGTGAAATAGCCGTAACACTCTCCGACGCCGCAAACAAGTACAAGAAGAACACGCTCTTCCTGGACCAGACGCTCCGCATCCCGTTTACCTTCATCGAAAGGCTCAAGCACAGGGGCGACAGCACATACGTCCCCACAGGAGACGATATCACCACCGCATTCATCGGCTCGTCACACGAGTACTCCGTGTGGAGCAAGTACTACACGGATGCCGTATCTGCCTCCAATACCACTGCCAACGACTTCTTTGGCGGGCACTACTACATCAACCCCTCCAAGAGTGCCGATTCCTTGAGGTTGGCCCAGCTGGACAACAAGGTGTTCATCAGGCTACAGCCCTGGAAGGAGGACTTCTTCGTATCAAGGATAGAAGGCGGCCTTGGCGACCGCTTCCGCAGCCACTACATGATGGAGCCCGGCGACTATCTCCGGGCATCGGCAAATACCAACTGGAATACGATGTATGCCTATGCCGGAGCGGAAGGCAGAATCAACAGATACTTCCAGTGGGATGCGCTTGGAGAATTCGATTTCGCCGGAACCGAGGCCGGGGACTTCACCCTGAAAGCCAACGGCAAACTGAGCCTGTTCCCCTTCAGACGCCATCCCGACAGTCCCCTGTCGCTTACCGCACGCTTTGAGCAGACTCTCCTGGAGCCGGACTACTATCAGCAGAACTTCTTCTCCAACCACTACCGCTGGAGCAACGACTTCTCAAAGATGTCCACCACAAAGCTCCAGGCGGAACTGGACATCCCCCGCTGGAGGCTGCAGGCATCGGCCTCTTACGCCCTCCTGGCCGGAAATATCTGGTACGACACCAACGGAATTGCACAGCAGAACACAACTCCCATGAGCGTAGCTTCAGTGTATCTGCGCAAGGACTTTGTCTTCGCCGATCTGGTGCACCTGGACAACCGCTTACTCCTTCAGTTCAGCTCAGACCAGAGCGTGGTACCCCTGCCGCTTCTGGCAGCGAACCTGCGCTATTACATCCAGTTCCCCGTCGTGAGCCAGGATGTGATGAAGATGCAGCTCGGTGTCAATACGCATTACACTACAGCATGGTACGCCCCGGCATACAACCCGGTGGCCGGCGTATTCATGAACCAGGATACATACGCATACGGCAACTGCCCCCGCTTCGATGCCTTCATGAACGTGCAATGGAAGACGGCATGCGTGTTCCTGAAGTTCGAAAACCTTGGCCAGGGCTGGCCGATGGAAAGGCACGACTACTTCAGCGCCGCAAACTACATCCATACCACCCGTTCGTTCAAGATCGGCATTTACTGGCCGTTCCATCCTCCTCACGGCAACAACAGGACCCTGTCTGAGAGGGCCGGTTCCGGAATGGGCGGAGACGGCGGCGGCCTGGGTGGCGGCCTCGGCGGAGCACTTGGCAACTTAAGGGGAGGAAGCCGATGAAACGCTTCCTTAATATCCTTCCGTACATCATCCTTGCGGCGGCAGCGCTTTTGCTGACGCCGCGGGCGCCATATATCGAAGCCGAGGATCCGGAAATCAACCGTGTCCTCCGCTGCGTCATATATCCGGAATGCCATTATGCGCTGAACAAGGCTCTTCTGCAAAAATTTGCCGATGACATATCCGTGGATGCGCAAATGGTCACAATAGACCCAGAGGGGAACTACCTGGATTCCCTGCGCCAGGGAAGCGTGGACCTCGTGGTCCTGAAGTACAACGACTCACTGGAATATGACGGCGGGCTCATCGCATCACGCCTGTTCATGGACAGCACAGCATGGCTCGCACGCAGCGTGAGGCCGTACAACATGCAAACCGTAAACCTGTGGATAAACGACCTTGAAGGTTCGTCATACTACGACCGTACAAGACGGGCCCTGATGAAAGGCTTGGGCGGAAACAAGATCAGTCCCTACGACTATCTTATCAAGAAAAACGCGGCCAGGATCGGCTGGGACTGGCTTCTGGTATCGGCCATCATAGCCTGCGAATCCAATTTCAAGGTGGGCGCCCAGTCATCGGCAGGAGCCACGGGCCTGATGCAGGTTCTTCCCGGCGAATACAGCGCAGATACGCTTTGGGATCCGGCCGTCAACATCGCCGTTGGCACATTCAAGCTGTACAAATACCAGCGCACATACATCGATCTGGGCGCGGATTCCACGGACTGCGTGAAAATGACCCTTGCCGCCTACAACGGAGGCCAGGGCCGCCTGCAGAAATGCATCGAGTACGCGGTGGAAAACGACATCGACCCTTCAAAATGGGACAACATCGCGGAGATTCTCCCCAAAGTCACATTCCATGCGGGGGAACAGATGGTTTATTACGTTGATAAAGTGCTGGCCAAATACGGCGAGTACCAGATTCTGTACAACGATTAATCGGCCTTTACGGTGAGGGCGGGATCCACCCGCGAGATGAATTTCACCGACAGCATCAGCATAGCCATCATCGCCAGATAGGCGATAATATCGGCCCCGATGATCAGGGGCAGGTTCACGTGCACGGGCACGAAGGAAACGAAGTAATTCACCGGATCCAGCCTGATCATGTGCGTAGTTCCCTGGATAAGACAGAACAGCAGTGCCAGCGCATTGCCGATGGCCATTCCCAGCAGGACGGCGCGGGACGAAACTCGAAGGAACACGCGCACGATGCTTTTATCGGCCATTCCCATAGTCTTGAGTGTGCCGATGGCGGGGATATTCCTCAGAAGATGGATGAGAACGCCGGCCAGCATGTTGAAACCAGCCACCACCGTCATCAGGATAAGAATCACCACCACGTTGAAATCCAGCAGCCGCAGCCAGTCGAATACCTGAGAATAGCGCTGGGCCGATGAATACGCCACCAGGTCCTCTTCCTCCGGATGGTTGCTGCTCATTATTATCGTGCCGATATGGCCCGTAATCTCCCTTATCGCAGCATCCGAAGTGATTGCCGGAGAGATGGTTATGTCGATTGCCGATGCCCGCCCCTCTTCCCAGCCCTGCAGGCGCTGCATATCGGCCAGCGGAGCATAGACAAGCAGGTTGTTGTCCATCTCCATGATGTCGTCGTGCACTTCGGTGATATGGAATTTACGCACCTTCACCTTTTCCCCAACAAAGTAGGTTGGCATGTCGTCGCCAACCCCCAGGCCGGTGATTGCCGACAGCCTGCGCGGGATGGAGACACACAGCGACGAATCCGGAGCCATGGAACAGCCTTTCACAAGCACTCCGTGGATAATTTCGCCGTTGCGGACGATACCAGCGCGCTCCACCACGGGCTCCATCCCGGCGACTCCAGGGACTGCAAGAATCTCTTCCCCGGAAGGAAGCGGCACGCTCATCGGTGTCGCTTCCCCGGAAAAGTTATAGCCTTGAGGAACTATCCGCACGTCGCCCGTAATCGAGCGTATACCCGAGCGTATGACGTTTCTGAACCCCGCCGATATGCACACTGCAAGAATCATCACAAGGAAGCTCACGGCGACCGAAGCCACCGTGATACCTCCTTTGAACCGCAGTTTGCGGGATATGAAACGCTCGCCCGGCATCAGAAGTTACCAGATGTGGACGCGCTCCTCTTCAGGACGGAACATGGGATCTCCTTCGTGGATGTCAAATGCATCGAAGAAGGACTGGAAGTTCCTGATGGAAACGTTCACGCGGTTAACTGCCAGGGAGTGTACGTCCAGATTGGTGAGGCGGGCCTTCTCCTGGTCGGTGATGTTCTGTGCCCAGATTGCACCGAAGGAGAGGTAGAAGCGCTGCTCGGGAGTGAAGCCGTCGATGAGCTTCACGGGCTTTCCGGCGATAGCGTTCTGCATTGCCGTGAAAGCGATGGAGAGTCCGCCGTGGTCGCCGATGTTCTCGCCCAGGGTGTAACTGCCGTTGGCATGGAGGCCGGGCAGGATCTCAACCTCGTCGAACTGGGCGACCAGTTTCTTGCCGAGTTCATCAAAGCGTGCCTTATCCTCCGCAGTCCACCAGTTCACCATATTGCCATGTGCATCGAACATGGAGCCCTGGTCGTCGAAACCGTGGGACATTTCATGGCCGATGACGACGCCGATTCCGCCGTAGTTCACGGGATCGTCGGCATCAGGATCGAAGAATGGCTTCTGCAGGATTGCCGCAGGGAAGCAGATCTCGTTGGTGGTGGGGTTGTAGTATGCGTTCACCGTCTGGGGAGTCATGCCCCATTCGGTCCTGTCGGTAGGCTTGCCAAGCTTGGACAGATTGTCGGCCACGTACCAGGCGTTCGCATTGCGGATATTCTCGTAATAAGTATTGGAAGGATTGATTTCCAGCGTGCTGTAGTCTTTCCATTTGTCAGGATAGCCGATCTTCACGGTAAAGGTTGCAAGCTTTTCCTGGGCGCGGACCTTTGTTGAGTCGCTCATCCATGCCAGGGAGTCGATGTGCTGGCCAAGGGCAACACGGAGATTCTCCACGAGTGCGACCATCTTGCGCTTTGACGACTCGGGGAAATAACGCTCCACATACATCTGGCCCACAGCCTCTCCAAGGAGCATGTTGGGAACTTCCATAGCCCTCTTCCAGCGAGGCTTCTGCTCCTGTGCGCCGGACATCTGATGGGAGAAGAACTCCCAGCTGGCGGTATAGAAATCATCGCTCAGCGAGCCTGCGCTCCTGCTTACGAACTGGCAAAGGAGATATGCCTTGAGGGTTTCGATATCGGCGCTTTCCATCAGTTTGCCAAGAGCCTGGAAATAAGAAGGCTGCTCCACGATAATCTTCTCCTGGGGAGCCACGCCGGCTTCCTCGCAGATGAGGTCGAAGCACAGTCCGGGCCATTCCGCCTTGATCTGCTCCGAGCTCATGGGATTGTAGATGGCCTGCATGTCGCGGTTCTTCTCACGGGGCCATGCCGCAGCGGCAAGTGCATCTTCCACTTCAAGGTCTTTGGCAGCCAGCTCTTCCGCGTTTTCAATACCGCAGAGCTCAAGGATCTTCACAAGATAAGCCTTGTATCCTTCCTTGAGTTCTTTGTTCTCGTCCTTCAGGTAGTAGTCGCGGTCGTGCATTCCAAGGCCGCCCTGGCCGAGGTAAAGGACCTGCGAATCGCTGTCCGTAAGGTCGGCGTCAACGCCGCAGCCGAAGAAACCGCCTCCGCCGTAAACGTTCATGCGGCCAAGGAGACGTGCAAGGCCTTCAAGGTCTTCCACTTCCTGGATTTCGGCGATGTATTTCATGATGGGCTGTGCTCCCAGCTCGTTGCGGGCGGTGGAGTCAAGGGCCATCTTGTAAATGTCCGATATCTTCTGTTCCACGCTGCCGGGAGCGGCCTTCATGGTGGTCATGCTCTCGAACAGGGCGTTCAGGTTCTCCTGGGTGCGCTCTGCGATTGCATCAAAGCTGCCATAGCGTGAAAATTCGGGTCTGAGTGGATTGTTCTTCTGCCATCCTCCGGTGGAATATGCATAGAAATCCACTTTGGGGCTAACCGTGGTATCCAGATTTGCCATGTCCAGTGCAGGAACACGGGGGTGCTGGTTACAGGCTGCAAGAGTGAGCAGTGAAATCATGATAATGCTGATCTTTTTCATATTTGTTTTATTAAGCGTGCAAAGATAATCAAATTCTGGCCTCGCGGAACACTTCCACTATGGAAGGATAGGTATTCTTGAGAAATGGGGGAAGTGACGATTTGGCCACCCAGGCCGCCTTGGTGATGTCTTCCTCCCGCTGGGGTGTAAGGTTTGTGGGATCGGTATACAGCATGTCGTACCACCAGGTGTGCTTGAGATGCCAGATGTCGTTCCTCAGATACACATGGTCCGTTATGCAGATGAGGCGGCGCACTTCCAGCTGGTCCACGCCGGTTTCTTCCTGGACTTCCCGCAGGGCGCATACTTCAATGTCCTCCCCTGCCTCCTGATGTCCTTTGGGAAGGTCCCACAGGCCAAAGCGCGAGATAAGCAGGTAGTCTCCCCTGCGGTTGGAAACGAGCCCCCCGGCGGCATTCACCTCCAGGAACTCCGCACAGATACGCCGGTAGGTCTTTTCAATATCGTCCGTGGGGACATAAATCCGCTGAAGGGTATCCTGTACCTCGAACATCCTCACCAGTGCGCCGATGTCAAGGACTTCACCCACGTGGAACTCCACCGAATTGGGATCCGACAGCATTTCCTCCTGCGGCGAGCAGATGATGATGCAGCGGTTTCCGAAGTATATCTTGTGCATAAAATTGTTATATTTGCAGAACACAAAGATACTACATTATGACCGAATTCGAAAGCAAACACGGAATTGTTTCCCGCCAGCCCCACGAATTGTACATGGCCTTCACCGACCTGTCCAATTTCAAGAAGATGCTGCCGGCTGACAAGCAGGCTATGGTCCAGGCCGATTTCGACACCCTAACGGCAAGCGTACAGGGTTTCAACATCGGCGTAAAGGTGCACGAAAGGGTTCCCTACAGCCGCATCGAACTGGTGGACTACGGCGCTCCCCTGGCTTTTCACGTGGTTGTTTATTTCGATGCCGCTGCGGAAGACCCCTATAAGACCGACTTCCACATCCACGTGGACGCCGACTTGAACATTATGATGAAAATGATGATAGGAGGCAAGGTGCGCGAAGCCCTGGACAAGCTTGTCGACGGCCTTGTGGACGCATCCAACGGCAAAATGCCCGAAGGATTCGACCCGTCTGCGTTCGGAATGAATGTTTGATCCCTCCTTCATAGACCTTCTTGAACAGTCGGTTGGGCGCGGGCGCTCCGCCGTAATTCTCGACGCCCTGGAAAAGGACGCTTCCGTGTCGATAAGGCTCAATCCCGCCAGATTGCGGGAATGCCCGTTTCCCGATGCGGTCCGGATTCCATGGAGCCCGTACGGATATATATTAAAGGAAAGGCCGTCGTTCACGATGGATCCGCTTTTCCATGCCGGGTGCTAC
Source organism: Bacteroidales bacterium (assembly GCA_017615065.1). Lineage (GTDB taxonomy): Bacteria > Bacteroidota > Bacteroidia > Bacteroidales > UBA932 > Cryptobacteroides. The sequence continues at coordinate 8,496 of JAGAAY010000071.1, forward strand.
TACGTGCAGGATTCATCGGCAATGTTCGTGGGAGAAGTGTTCCGCAGGATGCTGGACGGTTTTTCCGATGGTGTGCAGGTTCTCGACCTTTGTGCGGCTCCCGGCGGAAAAACAACCGATCTGTCGGCATCGCTTCATGAACGTTTTGGCGATAAGTTCCGTCTCATCGCGAACGAAGTGATTCGCAAGCGCTTCCAGGTGCTCCGGAGCAATGTGGAAACCTGGGGGGACCGGCGCACCGCCGTGGTAAACCTGGATCCGTCCCGGTTCGGCGTAAGGGATCTGTTCGACATCATTCTTGCCGATGTCCCCTGCTCCGGCGAAGGAATGTTCCGCAAGGACGACACCGCAAGGGAAGAATGGTCCAGGGAGAATGTGGAATTCTGTGCCGCAAGGCAAAGGAAGATACTTGCCGATATATGGCCCTCGCTGCGTCCCGGCGGCGTTTTGATCTACTCCACCTGCACGTTCAACCATCTGGAGAACGACGACAATCTTCAGTGGGCGGCCGGTGAACTGGGAGCGTCGATTGCCGATATCGGCCCCGTACCCGAAGGCATCGTGCGCAGCCGCTTTGGCTACTGCCTCCTGCCCGGATACGTCCCCGGAGAGGGCCAGTGGGTGGGAGTCCTTCGCAAGGGCGGCGAAACCGGCGCTGTCCCGGCCCCCGACGCAGCAAGAATCCTCAGGGCGGAATTCCCCGCCATCGGCACACCTGATTATCCCATGGTCGATGTAGACAGGCCAACGGCGCTGGCATACCTCCACGGCGAAGCGATACGGCTCACAGATGCCCCCATCGGCCTTATCAATGTCTGTTATCAGGGCCATCCTCTTGGTCCGGCAAAGAACATCGGCAGCCGCTGCAACAATCTTTACCCTAAAGAAAGGCGTATCCGCAAGGATGTTTGAAACTTTTTTCCGTCGGCAGGCGTATTGTTAGAGTATCGGCCAAACCCGTATACTCTTTTATTATATGAAGCTTTCACAATTTGCATTCGACCTTCCCCAGGAGAAGATAGCCCAGACTCCGTCATACTGGCGCGACGAGGCCAAACTCATGGTTCTCCACAAAGACACCGGCGAGATTGAACACCGCCTTTTCAAGGATATCGTGGATTACTTCGGCAAAGGGGACATTTTCGTACTCAACGACACCAAGGTTTTCCCCGCCCGCATGTACGGTAAAAAGGAAAAGACCGGTGCCGACATCATGGTTTTCCTTCTCCGCGAGCTCAACAGGGAGCAGAGGCTGTGGGACGTAATCGTGGACCCCGCCCGTAAAATCAGGATAGGCAACAAACTGTACTTCGGCGACGACGATTCGCTGGTGGCCGAGGTCATCGACAATACCACTTCCCGCGGACGCACCCTCCGTTTCCTCTACGACGGACCGTACGAGGACTTCAAGAAGGCCCTCTTCGCACTTGGCGAAACTCCGGTTCCCGCCTGGGTCAAGAGCGAGGTAACCCCTCAGGACGCAGAAGATTTCCAGACTATCTTTGCCGATAAGGAAGGCGCCGTTTCGGCTCCCGCCGCCGGCCTGCACTTCAGCCGCGAGCTGTTCAACCGGATGATCCTCAAGGATATCCGCAAGACCTTCATCACCGTGCACATGGGCATCGGCCACTTCCGCCGCGTTGACGTTGAAGACCTTTCAAAGCACAGGATGGATTCCGAGCGCCTTATCATTTCCGAGCAGGCCGCAAACGACATCAACATCGCAAAGCGCAGCGGAAAGAAGGTGGTAGCCGTTGGCATCACGGTAATGAGGGGCCTGGAAACCTACGTTACCACGACCAACGAAGTGAATCCCTTCGACGGATGGACCAACAAGTTCATCTTCCCGCCCTACAAGTATTCCGTTCCGGATGCCGCCGTTTCCAACTTCCATCTGCCCCAGTCCACCATGCTTATGTGCGTGGCCGCTTTCGGCGGATACGAGAACGTGATGAACGCATACAAGACGGCTCTCGAGATGGATTACAGGTTCGGTCCCTACGGAGATGCACTCCTGATTCTGTAACCCGCAGGACGGCATCGACCGCCTCTGATTCCGGGACGCCGGCAGCGATTTCCCCCTTGATTCCGGGACGCCGGCGGCGATTCCTCCCCTGATTCCGGGCCCTGTGCGGGCCACATAATATAATGGTGCGGAAGGTCTGATCAAATGCTTTACACCTTCCGCACCAATTCTTTATCTCAGCCACTTCAGATAGTGTTTCACTGCGGAAGGTATCGCGTGTTTGAATCGACCTTCCGCACTAAAAAAAGTTTAAATGTTTTTTATCATTATAAAGAAAAATCAGCCATTTTATTAAAAAACGTAAATAATTGCATGCGGCGCCCGGAAAAGTCATCTATTCTCTGCGTCGTTTATTTATATTCGTGGCAAAAAACGCCATGAATGATTATGACGAAAATGTGTGTCTTTGCGCGCTGAACAAAGTATTCGGCAACTGGCCGGTGGAAGGGAGGGAACTGATTGAACGGTTCGGAATGCCTTCGGCGGTGTTCGGCATACCGGAAAGCGAGTTGCGCGAAGCCCTTGGAAAAAGGGAGGAACTGTCCGGAGCCATCGGGATAAAGGCTCTCGAGGAAAGCGCGGCGGAACTGGCCAGGCTGCGGGAAAAGGGCGGCCGGTTTATCGGCTTTCCTGACGATGATTATCCTTCCATGTTGAGAGAGTGTCCGGACTTTCCACTGGGTATTTACGTAAAAAGCAGCGGCCCGCCAACAGGTATTTTCGAAATGAGGCCATGCGTGTCTATTGTCGGGACAAGGGACATTTCTCCTTACGGGAAGGAATGGTGCATACGGCTGGTGCGGGCGCTGGCAAACACAGGGACCCCTCCCGTAATCGTGAGCGGACTGGCTTTGGGAACCGATGCCGTTGCACATGCCACCGCACTGGAATGCGGGCTGGGAACGGTGGGCGTCATGGCAACCGGCCTGGACAAAATCTACCCGTATTCGCATATTACATTGGCTGATAGAATCGTTCGGGACGCATGCGGCGCGCTCGTAACGGACTATCCGTGCGGGACATCTCCCCTGGCTCTTAATTTCATCCGGCGCAACAGGATAATTGCAGGCCTGTGCATGGCCACGATAGTAGTTGAATCAAAGCGTAAAGGAGGCTCGCTTGTCACTGCCAGATATGCCGTAGACTACAACAGAAGCCTGTTTGCCCTCCCCGGAAGAATCGACGACGCACGCTCCTGCGGGTGCAATTCTCTGATAGCAAGCGGCATGGCGGAAATAATCGCAGACCCCGATGAACTGGTGGATAAACTGGGCCTTGGCGGGCTCAAGGCGGCAACCCGCGAGAGCCTTGCCTCTCTCCTGAGGCAGAAGTACGGAGCCGGATCGGCACAGGAAATAATCGGCATGCTTATAAAGAAAAACCGCGGAATCGACTACAACTCACTCGCCAGCCTCTCCGGCCTGTCCTGGGGCGAAGTAACCAATGCTACTGCCATCCTCGAATCCGACGGCATAATCATAACCGATTTTCTGCAGCGCTGCAGCATCAAGCCATGAGAAGGAATGTGAATCTGGAACTGCCGGACGGCAGGATATGTATGGTTGCCCCATACCATATGAGTATGAAAGGCCTTGAGAGCACTGTCCTTTGCCGAGACGATGAAGATTATGATGTGATGGTCAAGTACATAGCAATATGTGCCCGTAGGAAAAACGTAATCGTAATAATCTACGCTGTAGTATCTAATCATGCACACGTCGCCGTCCTTTCTCCCGGGCAGGAAGAAGCCGATGACTTTGGCCAGGAACTGAAACGGGTTTATTCAATGTGGTTCACCAAAAAGTATAAGGAAAAGGGTGTATTGAAACATGTCGACGCCAAAGCAATTCCCCTCGAAAATGATTATCACGTCAGGAACGCCTTGGCTTATATTCCGCGGAATGCTCAGGATAACGGATATGCGCCACATGAATATCAATGGTCGGGATTCGGGGCGATGTTCAGCAAAGCCCCCGTCTCCGGCAGACAGGTAAGTTGCATGAGCACTCGCGAATGGGAGTCGATAATGCACACAGGAGACAATCTGAAGGGGGTTCGCTGGTTGCTGGATGAAGAAGGGTTTCTGATTCCCAAGAGTTTTTGCTGTTACCGCTATCTTGAGCAGGTTTTCAACGGGGACGCGTCTTTCTTTTACAAGACTATCGGCACGGTGAATCCGGCCGAGATGAATGAACAGCTTGTTGAGGGGCCCAGGCGGAAGCTTAACGATTCGGATTTGTTCCTGATAGCTTCTGACACGTCCAGAAACTGGTATTCCCAGGAAATCAGTTCTTTGCCGGAGGGGAAGAGATATCGCATTCTGTCTTTTTTGTGGCGTACCAGAAGAACGACGTTGGAACAATTGGCCAGAGTCTTGAGCCTGCCCAGAGAAACGGTCAAGAGCGCCTTGAAAGCTATCACCGGCCGATGAGGTGCGGAAGGTCGATTTAAAGTGTTGACACCTTCCGCAGTAAAAGCTCGATAGAATGGATTCGATTAACAATTAGGTGCGGAAGGTGTCGAACAATTGAGTAGACCTTCCGCAGAATTAGGAAAAATTGTATATTTGTAGGTATGTTCGTGGACACTCATACTCATTTCAATGACGAGTCCCTGATAGAGGATGCGGAGCAGGCCATCGTGCGCGCGCTGGATGCAGGAGTGGGCAAAATGATACAGGCCGATGTGGACAGCACCGAAAGGGATTCGATGTGGGCGGTCTGCGACAGGCACCCGTCGGTCGTCTACGGCATGATCGGCCTTTACCCCGGCAGCGTCACGGCTTCGTGGCGGGAGGAAATCGACAGGATGCTTCCTTATAAAGAGAAGGGGCCCGTGGCGGTTGGGGAAATCGGCCTGGACTATCATGAGGGGAAGGAATTCGAAAAGGAGCAAAAGGAGGCCCTGCGCGTTCAGCTGGAGCTGGCTGCGGAGTGGAATTTGCCGGTGAACATACACCTGAGGGATGCCTGGGGGGATTTCCTGGCAGTGCTCAAGGACTGCGCCCACCTGCATCTGCGAGGAAATCTTCACTGCTTTTCCGGCAGTTACGAAACATATGTGGAGGCCAACCGGTATGCCGATATGATGATAGGCGTGGGCGGCGTTGTCACTTTCAAGAACGCCTCTCTTCAGGGCGTAGTGGCACGGCTTCCGCTGGAAAGGATAGTCCTGGAAACGGACGCGCCATACCTTGCTCCGGTCCCCTACCGCGGCAAACGGAACGAAAGTTCCTTCATCCCGCTAATCGCGGCAAAAATAGCCGAAATAAAAGGCGTTTCCCTGGATGAAACCGCCCGTATAACCACATCAAACGCACTTAACCTGTTCTCGCTGAAATGAACTCATCCGTCCTTGTCATTTACACCGGTGGCACCATCGGCATGAAAGAGGATCCCGACGATCTTACCCTGAAACCCTTCGACTTCAGCCAGATTCTGGATGAGGTCCCGGAACTCAGGAAATTCAAGGTAACCCTGGACACCTATACCTTCGACCCCCTCATCGACTCCTCGGACGTGGAGCCCGGAATGTGGATAAGGCTGGCGGAGCTCATCAGGGAGAAGTATCCCTTCTATGACGGATTCGTGGTGCTGCATGGTACGGACACCATGGCGTATTCGGCATCGGCCCTGTCGTTCATGCTGGAAGGTCTGGCCAAGCCGGTGATTTTTACCGGTAGCCAGCTCCCCATCGGCACGCCGCGAACCGACGGAAAAGAGAATTTCGTATCGGCTGTGGAGATTGCCGCGGCAAGGAATCCCGGCGGGGCTCCGATGGTGCCGGAAGTGGCGGTGTATTTCGACTCCAAGCTGCTCAGGGGCTGCCGCGCCATCAAGGTGAGCGCAGAGCAGTTCAACGCTTTCCGCTCCCCCAACTGCCCACCCCTCGCCCAGGCGGGGATCCAGATCCGATACGACGGCGACGTAATACGCAGGCCGATGGGAGACGGTGTGTCGATAGGCGTCCAGACACATCTGGACACCAGGGTTTCCATCCTCAAGGTGCATCCCGGCATTACCGAACAGGTTATGCGTGCTGTTCTCTGCGGCCCGGAAACAAGGGCGGTGATAATCGAGACATATGGCTCCGGCAACGCACCGTCCAGCCCCTGGTTCCTGGACATAGTGAAGGAGGCCGATCACATGGGCAAGATTCTGGTGAACATTACCCAGTGCAACGAGGGTTCCGTGAACATGGACATGTACGCAACCGGAAAGGCACTGAAGAAGTCCGGAGTGGTCTCAGGATACGATTCAACCACCGAGGCAATGCTGGCCAAGTTGTTCGTACTCATGGGAAAAAGCGACAACAACGCGTGGGTCAAAAAGGTTCTCGAAGAGAATATGCGTGGAGAAATAACAAAATAAACCTTGCGCTTTTGAATTATTATTGCTATATTGCACGACAAATCGGAAATATTTTAACTATTTAACAAATTTTATAACCAACTCACAAAAACTACTATGAAAAAGTTTTTCATGTTTTTGGCAGTAGCAGGCCTTATGACCCTCTCTGCAAATCTCGCTTTTGCACAGGAAGAAGGCGCTGAGGCTCCCGAAGCAGCTCCCACTGAGGAAGTTGTAGCCGAAGAGCCCGCAGCAGAACCTTCTCCGCAGGATTTGTTCGCTGGCACCGGTGAGGAAATTCCCCTGCACCAGGCACTCAAGACCAAATTCATCGAAGGTGGCGCAGGCTTCATGAGCCTCGTTCTCATCTGCCTCATCCTCGGTCTTGCACTTTCCATCGAGCGTATCCTCTATCTGCTCTTCTCCAGGACAAACACCCAGAAGCTTCTTGCCAAGGTTGAGAAAGCCCTCGAGGAAGGCGGCGTAGAGAAAGCCAAAGAGGTTTGCCGCAATACCCGCGGTCCTGTGGCCAGCATTTTCTATCAGGGTCTCCTCCGCATGGACCAGGGACTTGACGTGGTTGAAAAGACCATCGTTTCCTACGGCAGCGTGCAGATGAGCCTCATGGAAAAAGGTCTCAGCTGGATTTCCCTGTTCATCGCCCTGGCCCCGTCCCTGGGATTCCTTGGAACCGTTATCGGTATGATCCAGGCCTTCGACGCCATCCAGGCTGCAGGTGATATCTCCCCGAACGTTGTTGCCGGCGGTATGAAGGTCGCCCTTATCACCACCGTGGGCGGTCTGATCGTGGCCATGATTCTCCAGGTGTTCTACAACTACATCCTCAACAAGATCGACACCATCACCATCGACATGGAAGACGCTTCGATCCGTTTCGTGGACACCCTCACCAAATTCGAGAAGTAAGATCCAGTACCCTGTAATTCTTTTTCCAGAATGAAAGAACAATTATACGCCAAGATATTCAAGTGGGCTTCCATCGTGCTCTTGGTCGTGAGTGTCGCCCTTCTCGTGTGGGCCTTCCTGGCCGGCTTCAAGGCCGATGAAGGCAACGCGGTTGAGCTGATGCTGAAATGGGCATACCTCATGCTCGGTCTCGCTCTCGCGTCCGTGCTCCTGGTAGGTCTCATTCTCACGGCTTTCAACAACCCCAAGAGCCTCATCAGGATCCTGCTTGTTGCAGTAGGCGTCGCAGTTGTCGTGGGTGTGGCATACCTGCTCGCCCCCGGTCAGCAGCCCCTGGCCTACAACGGTCCTGCGGTATCCGCAAAGGATCTCGCACTTACTGAAACGGTTATCAACCTTGCATACATCCTCGGAGGCGCTGCAATCCTCTCCATCGTAGTGGCAGAAATCGCAGGTGCGTTCCGCGGTAAAAAAGCTTAAAACATGGGAAAGAAAAAAACACCGGAAATCAATTCCAGCTCAACTGCGGACATCGCGTTCCTGTTGTTGTGCTACTTCCTGATGACCACCACTATGGGTGATCAGTCAGGTCTGCAGCGCCGTCTCCCCCCGATCCCCGACAAAGACCAGAAGGTGGAAAACCAGAAGGCCAACCGTCGTAACATCGTGATCGTGAGGATCAACTCTGCAGATAAGCTGTTTGCCGGTAGTGAGCCCATGGACATTTCCCTCCTCAAGGATAAAATGAAGGAGTTCCTCGCCAACCCGGCCGACGATCCCAACCTTCCTGAAAAGGAACCCAAGGAAATCGAAGGCAGGACCTATATGGTCTCAAAGGGTATCATCTCGCTCCAGAACGACCGCGGTACAAGCTATCAGGCTTATATCGCCGTCCAGAACGAGCTGGTGAAGGCGGTCAACGAGCTCCGCGACGAATTCTCCATGCGGGAATACGGCCGCAAATTCGCCTTCCTTACGGAGGAACAGCAGGACATTGTGAAGAAGGCGGTGCCTCAGAACATTTCGGAGGCCGAACCTAAAGACACAGGTAAAAAGTAGGAGAACAGTATTATGTCAAAATTCGGAGGTTCAAACAATAAAAAGAACGTTCCCGGCATTTCCTCGGGTTCGCTTTCCGATATCGTGTTCATGCTGCTGTTCTTCTTCATGGTAACCACCCAGCTCCGTGAAACGGAGAACAAGGTTATCGTGAAACTGCCTCAAGCATCAGAGTCCGCAAAGCTTGAAAGAAAAGACCTGTCTGCGAACATCAACATCGGTACTCCCGTCCGTCACCTCCAGGCGATGTACGGTACCGATGCCCGTATCCAGCTGAACGACTCTTTCAAGACCATCGCCGATATCCGTGACTTCATCGCCGCAGAGCGTGACGCCATGTCGGAGGCCGAAAGGTCTCTCATGACCGTCAACCTGCGTGTCGACGAGGATGTCCGTATGGGTATCGTATCCGATGTGAAGCAGGAGCTCAGGCGCTGTTCTGCGCTTAAAATCATGTACGCATCCAGAAAACCGGGCGGAGAATAATCTTCGCGAAACACACATCAACTCAAAAGCAGCCTTTCGGGGCTGCTTTTTTGTGGCCCTGCCGCTGCTAAAGTGGAAAAAAAATGTTACTTTTGTATGATTTAGTGCAATCTTATGGAAACTACAGTTAAAAGAACTAAGATCAAGGCCATCCTTGCCATGGAACCGGGCGCAGAAGTACTGGTTAAAGGCTGGGTAAGGACCAAACGTGGAAACAAGCAGGTAAAATTCATCGCCCTCAACGACGGCTCAACCATCAACAACGTACAGATAGTGGCGGAAGCGGAATCCTTCAGCGAGGATCTCCTCAAGAACGTCACCACCGGTGCATCCCTGGCCGTGAGGGGCCTTCTGGTGCC
>JAGAAY010000007.1 GCA_017615065.1 Bacteroidales bacterium
GATATTGCAGATTCAAAAAAAGGTGTTACCTTTGCAATCCCGAAAGGGAAGTTCACTGAAAACTTGGTGCGGTAGTTCAGTCGGTTTAGAATACCGGCCTGTCACGCCGGGGGTCGCGAGTTCGAGCCTCGTCCGCACCGCCTAGAAAGTCGCTGATTTCAGCGACTTTCTTTGTTTATATAGTCTGGTAATGATGCAAAAAAAAGGGTTGGTGACGGCCCCTGCCTGTAAAAGATACTTTATGGAAGCACAAGAGATACTTCAAGACATATATTTCGTCCTCCTTTATGGGTTCGTAATCGGGCTTAGCGTTGCTGCTGCGCTGTATTTGCAGTTGCGGCGCGGGAATGCTATAGCGCCGGAGGTGAAGTCTCCGGTGCGGCTGCGCAGGTGGGCGGAGGCTTTTCTGGTGGCCATTGCGCTCAGCCATGTGTTCTGGGTGTTCTATGCCAAACATCCCACGCCTGCTGTTTATTGGGTTGTCTGCGGGCTGGATATGTTCATGCTGTATCCCACCATAACAGGTGTGTTGGTGTCTATGCTGCAGGACAGGAAACGGCCAGTCTGGCCCGTGCTGGTAGCGCTGGTCCCTGCTCTTGTTTTAGTGGCCTTATGCATCATCCGGGGCGACGAAGTACTTTTCCTTCCGCTGAGCATTTATGCGATTGCATTGTATGCGTTGATCATACTGTATATGGTCTTCGCCGTCCGCAAATATGGGCGTTGGCTCAGGGACAATTATGCCGACCTGGAGAACAAGGAGGTTTGGCAGAGTTTCATTATTCTGGCGATTTTCCTGCTGTTCTTCGTCATGTACAACAGCATCTCTGAAAACGGCCTCGTTCTGGTGTATATTTTTCAGATAGGCTGCATCATCATTGTGGCGCTGCTGCTGTGGCGGGTGGAAACGCTGCCGGAACTTACCGCAAACGCTGTTCCGGAGGCCGAACGGGAAAATCTGGAACAAGAGCAGAAGCGGAAGGCATCGAAGATGGATGCTCTTCTTAAAAAGCAATGTGAGAGCAAGCAGCTTTACTTGCAGAACGACCTTACACTGGCGCAGCTCTCAGGTGCCATCGGCACAAACCGGACTTATCTGAGCCAGCACTTTGCCCAGCAGGGCATCACCTACAACGCTTACATCAACGGACTTCGCATCCGCCACTTCGTCCGCCTGTACCAGGAGGCAGTGGCCGATGGACGTGCATTTACCGCCCAGCAGCTCGCTTCCGAGAGCGGCTACCGCAGCTACAGCACCTTCAGCACTACGTTCAAGCAGGTCATGGGAACTACTGTGGCAGCGTGGATGCGTAGCGCCGGGAAGTAGTTTTTCCACCCCAAACCCTCAGAATTTACAAAAAAGTCTCAGGATTTGCAAAACTAGCAGCCTGAGGCCTTTTTCTTATTGGTATTCTCGGCTTAAATGGTGAACTTTAAAACAGATAACCTATAATATAACCTATAATAATGAATAATACTATCATCGCAGACCTTGTGGTCTATGGAAAAATCTTCACATCCGAAGATAATAAGATTGTAGAGGCTTTTGCTGTGAAAGACGGTAAGTACATCTATGTTGGCGACCGCAAAGGCGCCGAAGCCTTTATTGAAGCAGGCAAGACTGAAGTTGTGGATTACACCGGAAAGGGCCTTGTGATGCCTTCCTGCGGCAATGGACACGCGCATTATTCAATCGGTGTCGCCCTGCCGATAGTAGGAACGGTGGCCATTGGGGCCACACCCGATAAGTTCCTGAACGAGCTCGTTCCCGCAGCCGTCAAAAAGGCTCGGGAAACAGGGGCGAAATCCATCTTCGGCTTCGGCTGGAGCTACTTCACCTTCGGGGATCAAATACCTACCCGTCAGCAGCTGGATGCCATCTGCAGTGACATCCCCATGTACTTTGCGGATGACGAGGGACACAAGGGTGTGGCGAATACCCTTATGCTGGTCAATGCCGGCATTATGGCGGCCGATGGCACGGTGCTCAAAAAGGACAAAGACATCCGTGGCGGCGAGATCGTGATGGGCCCGGACGGAACCCCCACCGGCTTCCTGAAAGAACAGGCCGGTACGTATACCCGTTCTTTCCTGGACAACGAACACCTCTATCCCGTTGACGTGGCCAAAGTAGTTGTGGGTAAGGTCCAGGAGCACATGCTCTCAGAGGGTTATACCATGTACATTGACGGCTGGGGCAACTATTTCTATAACACCAATTTCTTTAAAGCCGCCCAGCAGCTGGACAAGGCCGGAGACATGAATATCATCCTGGGCCTCACCTACGAAGTGGAAAGCTGGATGAATGTGGAAAAAGAATTGAAAAATGCCGTAGATGTCCAGCAATACGCCACCAGGCACGTGAAGACCAACTGGCTCAAACTCTTCATGGACGGCACGGTGGAAGGCGGTACCGGCTATGTGGAGCCGCTCTATCCCGACGGACACCAGGGCCTGGCCAACTGGACGGAAGAGGAACTGACCGACATCACGCGGAGGACCAACGCCAATGGCATCACCATGCATATTCATACCATGGGCAACAAGGCCGTCCATACTGTGGTGAGCGCATACGCCAATGGCGGAAAGGATGAGCTTCGCAATACGCTGGTACATGTGCGCAACGTCAATCCGGAGGATTACAAACGCATGGCCGACCATAACATGTATGTCACTTCCGGCATGCTCTGGCATAATATGCCTACTGGGGCGTCTGAAATGCTGAAAACCATGGTTCCCGCGGGCATGGAGGACAAGTCGTATCCCATGAAATCCTATTTTGACAAGGGCATCACCGTGACCTCCCACTCCGACTTTCCTGCCTTGAGCGGTTGCCCTGACGATCCGTTTGGCATTATGGAGATTGCGGTTACATGCGTGCACCCGACTGTGAAAGGTGAGCCCTGGTGGCCTGAGGAGCGCCTCACCCGCGAGCAGGCCCTCACATCCCTTACTATCAACATGGCCAAGCAGATGCTCATCGAGAAGGAAAGAGGCAGCATCAGCGAAGGCAAATATGCCGATTTCCTGCTGGTGAACAAGGACGTGCTTTCCTGCCCGGAGACGGAAATTCACGAAGCCAAGCCCGCCGCTACCTATTTCGAAGGAAAGAAGGTTTTCTCTTTGTAGATTATTATGACAGAGATAACAATAAGCGTGGGCTTGAACGATGCTGTTACCAAGCAGCAGGAGCATCCGACGAAGATGTACGTCGATATCATGAAGAACGTATGCAAGAGTTACCATGTTCCTTTCTCGTTTATCGTTTCAGAAGGTGGTTACTTTCACGAAAATGGTGATTATACACAGGAAAAGACCCTTGTTCTTTGTTTGCTTGACCCCGAGAAAGTTATTGTGGACAGCATCGCAAGAGATCTCTGCGCCTTTTTCCATCAAGAATCCGTCTTGATAACAGAGAGCAAGGTGAGGGCATATTTTATTAAAGAAGAACTACCGGAATGAAAAAAGTATTGATTATTCTGAGCACCCTGCTCCTTGTGCTGTCCTGCAACAAAATGGACGGCGTAAAGACCGTGGACGTGGACCTTGCCAAACTCTCGGCCGACTATGAGGCCAAGGACGGCGAAACGCTTACGGGAATACTCGACGGCAATTACAAGATCACCATCGCCGACGGTGCCACCGTGACGCTGAAAAATGCCGTCGTGTACGGGGTCGATGAGCGGGACTGTAAGTGGGCCGGCATCACCCCCCTTGGAGATGCCACCCTTGTTCTTGAGGCTTCCAATATCGTGAGAGGTTTCGACGCCGGATTTCCCGGCATCCTTGTTCCCCAAGGCAAGACGCTCACTATAACGGGGAACGGAAAACTGGATGTGAGCAGCAACGGATATGCCCCCGGAATAGGCGGTGATGACGATAACGGTGGCAATATTGTCATCCAGGGGGGCACTATCCGCGCTACAGGCGGAGATGGTGCCGCAGCCATCGGCTCCATACGTTTTAGAAGTTGTGGTGACATCGCCATCAGCGGAGGTACGGTAACTGCCATTGGGGGCGATGAGGGGGCCGGTATTGGAAGTGGCCTTGAGGCCTCGTGCGGAAACATCACCATCAGCGGCGGAACCGTCATAGCCGAATCGGTACTTTCTGCGGCCGGCATCGGCTGCGGCCATTTGGCAACGTGCGGAAATATCACCATCAGCGGAGGCGACGTTACCTCGCGGGGCGGAGATGATGCCGCCGGCATCGGCAGCGGCAGCGGAGAAGATGATGACGACGAAGATGATGAGGTTGAAAGCGATGCGTCTTCCATTTGCGGCGATATCACCATCAGCGGCGGTACGGTAACGGTTCACGGCCACAGCATCATTGCCGCCGCAGCCATCGGCTCGGGTTGCAACGCCCGCTGCGGCAATATCCTCATCAGCGGAGGCACAGTCACGGCCGAAGGCGGTTACAAATCGGCCGGGATAGGCACCTCGGAAAGAGGAAGCGTGGGCGACATTACCATTACCAGCGGTGTAACGCAGGTGTCGGCCAAGAAATGGGACGAGAATACCCCTCACAGCATCGGTGGCGGCGTGGACTATGTAAGTATCGGCACCGTTACCGTCGGCGGCAAAGAGGGCCCCATTAGCGAAAGTCCGTTTGTCTATAAGCCGTAATGAAAACGACACGTGTGAAATGAATAATAAGACAATAGTACTATGAAAAAAAAGATAATTGCCACCATCTTTATCTGTGGTTCAATAGTTATGTTCACATCGTGCAGAACAGACAAAACACTTCCTAAATGTTATGACCTCATAGCAGATGAGTACAAGGAAATCCTCTTAGACCCGAATCTAGAGGAGAAGTTTGCTAGCGTAGTTCAGGATCAGGGCGAGAATTTCACTATCGACAGCCCCACGGCAGGGCAGAAGCTGAAGATCTATTTCTATCGTCCCGACAGCGTGGGGCCGGAAGAAAAGA
>JAGAAY010000072.1 GCA_017615065.1 Bacteroidales bacterium
CCATAGTATGGTTTGAGGTTTAGGTTAGCTTTTAACTTTCAAATATAGGAATTTTAGCGAAAAAAGCCAAAAAAAGAGAGGCCGCCGCATTAGCGACAGCCTCCCTGTAGAATTGAGGCAGGGGATTAAGCCTTGGTAGGATCGATCTCGCTGAGATAGAACTTCACAGAGCCGGTGTACTCCTCGCCGGAGTTGTCGGTAATCTTGGCGCTGATGGAAACGATGGGCTCGTTCCACTTGTCGAAGCTGATGCTGCCGTTGGCCTCGCCGTTGAAGATGGGGTTGCCGACCTGAGCGCCGCTCACCTTGTAGGAGAACTTGTTGTCCTTGTCGAGGCTGATGCCGGCGGTGAGGTCCTTCTGATTGGCGAAACGGACGATGAATGAAGCATCGGTGAGGGTGACGTCCTTCACTACATAGCCGCTGTAATCCTTATCAGCCTTGAAGCCCTGATTCTTCAGCTTATCTTCAAGATACTTGAGGATTTCAGGCACGTCGCAGCCGCCTTCGAAAGTCTTGGAGATATTGTATTTGGAAATCACAAGCTCGGTTGCGGTTACCTTGAAGGAATGGCCTACGATAGCTCCCACCTTAGGGCTGGGATCAGTTGTCTTTGCGACGGGTTCTGCAGAAACGATGATGGGAGCGCCTCCTTCAGGTTCAAAAGTAAGGGTTACGCTGCCTTCAGCCTTGGTAGGGTCGATGATCTCCACTTTGCCGTAGCCCTTCAGTTTGATCCTTACGAGATGGAGGTCTGCGTCGAACGCTTCCTTCTCGAAAACGCCGGTCTTCACGTCACCGTCCATTTTTTCCATCACATAGAGGCCGCTGGGGGTGAGCTCGAGGCCGCGGATGCCGGAAGCTGCCATTGAGACGGGCTCTGCTTCATACTTGGCCGCCAGTTCCTGGTAAATGGGAGTGTCGTAAACTTTGGGTTCTTTCTTGGCCTGCTTGTCACAGCTGAAAAGAATCATAGCTGTTGCAGCTGCTGCAAGAATAACAAATACTTTTTTCATAATACGTTATTAATTAAATAATTACATTCTTAGAAGAGACGGAACACAAGGTTGAATTTGAGAACGGGGGTGACGGGAATGCTTTCCGCCTTGCCGTAATAACCTTCCACCATGTCGATAATATTCTCCGGAATAGCGTCGATCTGCTTGAGTGCATCCAGGTCCGCAGCATGGATGGGAACGTTCTGGACACCAACCGTGGCCTCACGGGAATAATCATAACCGTTCAGGCCGAAGCTGCCGGTGTAGATTACGCCAAGGTCCATGGAGAAGCCGATGCGGCTCTTGCTGAGGTTGCGGCCGAAACCGATACCTGCATAAGGATAAAGATTGGTGGGGAGATTGTATTTTTCCGCCAGGGGATTGTTGAGGCTTACATCGATCATAAGGTTACCTTCCTTGTCGGTGGTAAGCTTACGGCCTTCTTCCTCGTTGAGGACGATACCTACTGAACCCTTGTCTTCATCGTCGATGGTGAGGGGCTCGGTTGTTGTGATGCGATAGGGGCCGCCGTTCTCCGGATGCATGCCATAATATGCACCTACAGTGAGGTGGAGACCGGTTTTCTTGCCGGGATAGATATCCAGGAAGAGGTGAGCGGCGTCAAGGTTGGCCTGCACTCTGGGGACGATATCCTGATTCAGGTTCCATACATCGCCGTTGGCCTTGCTCATCTGGGGATTGAATTTTGCTTTCTCGATGTCGTAGGAGAGGGGCTGCATTGCATAACCTCCGCGGAGCTGGAAGAAAGGAGTGATAGGGACGATGAGGTCTGCGCCGAAGCCGTCAAGGCCTGCAGATACGCCGATTCCCATGTGGTTGAATACCCATTTGTCCTGGGCCGATGCATTGACGGAAGCAAAGAGTGCCGCCGCTGCAATAAGGATTGCGATCGCTTTTTTCATAAAGATATCTTGAAATAGTTTTGTGTTCTCAAGTTCTGTAATCACGCAAATATAAGCTTTTTTTCCATAATGTACACGCGTGCACGGGAAAATCACTCTTTAAAGATGCATTTTACACGTAAAACGTTGCAGGGGAGCGCAGTTTTATTTATTGGTTAACATAATATAAATTGTGTAACATAGCGGCAAAAAGTCTTTCTAACTTCGCGGACTAAAACTTTTCTAGTCTAAAAAATGCCGTCGAAAAGTTTTGTCCGACTCCGTAGACGAAAAACTTTTTGCTTAAAAACATTCTCTTAACACTTCTGCGACATTGCGGGATTTGCTCATCGTGTAATAATGTACGGCGGGAACGCCGCGATCGAGCAGTTCGCGGGTTTGGCGGATGCACCATTGGACGCCGATCCGGCGGATTGCTTCGGCATCGTCGCCGGCCGCGGCGATTTCATCGGTGAGTTCATGAGGAATGTCGATGCTGAATGCATCGGGCAGCAATTTCACCTGGGATTTGGCCGTAAGCGGCTTGAGGCCCGGGATAATCGGCACGGAGATGCCTGCGGCGCGGCACATATCAACAAAGCGGAAAAATACGGCGTTGTCGAAAAACATTTGTGTTATAATGTAGTCGGCGCCGGCATCAACTTTTTGTTTCAGGAAGGCGATGTCGGTTTCCAGATTTGCGGCTTCGTAGTGCTTCTCCGGATAGCCGCCCACGCCGATGCAGAATGCGCCCGCAGCCTTGATGGCCGATACCAGTTCGCTGGCATGAGAATAGCCTCCCGGCGTGGCTGTAAAGCGTTTTTCGCCCGAAACCGAGTCCCCGCGCAGTGCCATTACGTTCTCGATTCCCATGAACTGGAAATCCTGCAGGAGCCGCTCCGTATCGCGGGCCGTCTGACCGCCGCAAACCAGGTGCGGAACCACTTCCACACTGTATCTGGACATAATGCTGGCGCACACGGCAACAGGCGAAACCCTACTGTTCACCACTACCCTGCTGAAACTCCCGTCAGGCTGCGCAACATATTGATATTCATCACGATGCGTAGTAACATTTATGTATCGCGGGCTGAACTCCATCAGCGGTTCTATACCGCCCAGAAGTTCGTCTTTGGTGATGCCGCCAAGGGGCGGTACTATCTCCAGCGAAGGGAATGGCTTTGTTTTGTCAAACAGGTCTGCAACTCTCATAGCAAATGGTTTAGGTATTTCCTGGCCTCGTCGGGAGAAAATCCCCTCTCGCGGGCGTAATTGTCATATTGTTCGCGGCCGATGTGCCTGATTTCCGGATATCCGGCCTCCGGATGCATGACAACGAATCCGCAGATGGAAGCCTCCGGAATCATCGAGCAACTCTCAGTCAGGCCGATGCCGACTTCCGGCGAAAGCATCCGCAGAATGTCGCGCTTAAGGCTGTGATCCGGACATGACGCATATCCGGCCGCCGGCTTTGCCACCTTGCATCCCACTTCCTGCTCCAGTTTCCTGTCCAGCCATGCCGATGCCGCCTCTGCAAGCACTACTTTAATTGAATGCACCATCAGACTATCGTACTGATTATTGCATGCTTCGCATCCGCATCCTTCCGGATGCTGCTGAGAGTGCACTGCAATGGCAAATACGCCAAATGGCGCTTTGCCGCTTTGCGGCACGTAATCGGCCAGGCTGCGGCACTCCCCTTCCTCCTGACGGAGCATCGGCAGAACCGTCTCCCCCAACACAATCCCGTTCTCCCCTGCCCTGGACGCCATGAAGAACCCGGCGCTCAGCCGCACGTCCAGGGAATCGTTATCCAATATATTGTCCAGCAGCGCTTTAGCTTCGCTGATAATAGATTTCTCGACTTCGCCTTCAGCTCCGCTCGAAATGACAGAAGAGGCTTTCACACCCCACACGGCGCAG
>JAGAAY010000073.1 GCA_017615065.1 Bacteroidales bacterium
AGAAAATAAAGTATTATTAGGTTTTCTGTACGAAAATTCATATATTTGCGCTTGTTATGACGCAACAAGTACCGTATAAGGAGTTGAAGGCTTTAGGCAACGTGCCCATTGGCATGGAGATCTTGCAAAGCCTGTACAAGGATTATCAGTCGCCCAATATGCATATTTCCATGTTGGAGAAAAAGGGACTGCTAATCCGCTTGAAGCGTGGGTTGTATGTGGTCACTCCGGAGATTAGCGGCAAGGATCTGTCAGTTGGTTTGATAGCCAACCACATTTATGGTCCCTCATATGTTTCCCTTCACTGGGCTTTGAGGTTTTACGGACTGATTCCGGAGCGGATAGATACCGTAACATCTATTACCACGAGACATACGCGCGAGTTTGAAAACTCCCTTGGACGCTTCACTTTCCGGGGCGTAACTCCGGATTATTTCCCCATCGGCATAAAGAGTCAGGAGGATGCAGGACTGCACTTCCTGCTGGCCAGCCCGGAAAAGGCCATCTGCGATATGCTCATGCAGGAAAAGCACGTGCCGGACCAGTCCATATCCCGGCTGGAAGTATTCTTTGAGGAGGATATGCGGATCGACCTGGAAGACCTTCGGCAATTGGATGCAAGTATTATCCGCCAGTGCATGGGAGCAGGTAACAAGAAGCAGGTTTTTGCAAACTTATTGAAACTGATTGAGCGATGACGATATTCGACGAAATGGTGGCGGAACTAAATCCGCAGACTTCTATTGACAAGACGAATGCCCAGCACGAGGTGATGCAGCAGATCGCGCTGTCCGGATTGCAGCGGGGCGGATTCTTTGAGAATGCTGCATTCTATGGCGGTACCTGTCTCAGGATCTTCCACGGGTTGCGCCGGTTCAGTGAGGATATGGATTTTACGCTTACGGAGAAGAACTTGAACGTTCATCTGGAAGACTTCTTCCCCGATATTATCGAGGCTTTCAAGCTGACAGGACGCGATGTAGAGATCAAGAAGAAGGAGAAGAGGTCTTTCGGCAAGGTAGAATCGGCATTCTTGAAGGATAACACGGACGTCTATGACATTGCCTTCCGGACGGAGAAGAGTATCAAGGTGAAGATTGAACTGGATACGGACCCGCCGCTTCTTTTTGAGACAGAACAGAAATTGCTCCTTAAGCCCTTTTCATTCATGGTCCGTTGCGTCACCCTGCCGGATCTTTTTGCCGGCAAGATGCATGCGCTGGTATACCGCAACTGGCAAGCCCGCGTAAAGGGACGTGACTGGTATGACTTCGAGTGGTATGTAGCGAATAAGGTTCCCCTGGATTTCGCTCATCTGCAGAAGCGGATTCAGGAATTCAATGGGATGGTACTCACAAAGGATGAATTCATCTCCAGCTTGAAGGAGCGTTTGGCGGCTACCGACATAGACATGGTGAAGCAGGATGTGATGCGTTTTCTCCGCACAGATCCGCATTCTCTGGATATCTGGTCGAAGGACTACTTCCTGCAACTGGCCGATATGATAGTGTTTAAGTGATGTTGTGATAATGATTGCAGACATTCTGATAGACGCACTGCGCGCAGCAATTCTCATCACCGGCATGGTGGTGATGATGATGCTGATGATCGAGAGCCTGAATATCAGTTCCGACGGCCGGTTTTTCTCGCGCCTGAAGGGCTCAAAATTCAGGCAGATAGTGCTGTCGGCCCTGCTGGGATGGATTCCGGGATGCATGGGAGGGTTTGCGTCGGTATCGCTGTTCTCGCACGGAATGATCAGTTTCGGGGCACTCGTTGCCATGCTCATCGCCACCATGGGAGACGAGGCGTTCGTTATGCTCACCCTTTTCCCGGGCAAGGCTCTTCTGATCTCCGCAGTGTGCCTTGTCGTGGGAATACTGGTGGGAGTTATTATCGACTGTCTGGGGCCCAGGCTCGGGATTAAGCCGTATGTCCTCAAGGCGTGCGGTCATATGGAAGTGCACGAAGAAGACAGGCACGGGGAAGCCCCGAAAGGCCGATGCAAGCGCAGTTTTACCTGGAAGCGGGCTCTCCTTCTGGCAGGAATAGCCCTCTATATCGCAGCCCTGGCCCTGGGTTTACTTGAACACGACGCAGAGCCCGACATCAAACACGGCTTCAACATCCTGAGCGAAGATTGGATGAACGTGCTGTTCGCAGGTCTTAGCGTGATAATGCTGGCGGTTGCCGCCATCGGCACGGATCACTTCGTAGAAGACCACCTGTGGAACCACGTGATTGCCAGGCACGCGGCCAAAATCTTCGCATGGACCTTCGGGGTTCTGATTCTCCTGGGCTTCGTTACCGAGGTGTTCGACATCGGCTCCTGGATAAGCTCCAATACGTCCTTGATGATACTTCTGGCCACGCTTATCGGCATTATTCCGGAATCGGGCCCGCACCTGATTTTCGTAACGCTCTTCGCCACCGGCGTGGTGCCCTTCCCGGTACTCATTGCCAGCAGCATAAGCCAGGACGGCCACGCCTCCCTGCCCCTGCTCGCGGAGTCCAAAGGGGCGTTCCTACGCGCCAAGGCAATCAACTGCGCCGTTGCCCTGATCGTCGGCTTTATTGCAATGATATAGAAGCATATGAAAATGGAAAATACAATTACTGAAGAAAGGAAGTGGAAGATCCTGTCCACCGAGTATCTGGTGAAGCGGCCGTGGCTCACTGCGCGGCGCGATGTGGTGGAGTTGCCCGACGGCCGGGTGAATCCGGAATACTATGTGCTGGAATACCCGGACTGGGTGAACGTCATCGCCATCACCCGGGAGGGCGATATGGTTCTTGAGAGGCAGTATCGGCACGGATTGGGAAAGACCTGCTATGAGCTGCCCTGCGGCGTAATCGAAGAAGGAGAGTCTCCGCTGGAGGCGGCAAAGCGCGAGTTGCTGGAGGAAACGGGTTATGCCGGCGGCACCTGGCAGAGCTGGATGGTGCTCTCCCCCAACCCCAGCACTTCCACGAACCTCACACATACGTTCCTGGCCGTGGGCGTGGAGAGGGTATCAGACCAAAGCCTGGATGCCACGGAAGACATCCAGGTTACTGTAAGGCCGATATCGTATGTGCGTGAGTTGCTGGAGAACAACCAGATCCTTCAGGCCCTGATGGCCGCTCCCCTGTGGAAATACATCTACTGTGAGTTGACCGCCTGATACATCTCCCAGTGGATGAAATCCATGTTGATATAGAACAGGAGCTCTCCGCCCAGGGATTGCTTCTGTGAGAAGGTGAGCATCAGTTTGACACCGTTGGAGCCATCATAGCGGTAGAGCATGTTGGCCTCGTTTCCTCTTTTGTAGGTGAGTTTGTATTTCTGGTCCAGATCGGCCTTCAGCGCGTCGAAGGCTTCCGTTGCCGCGTCCCCGTCGTTGAAATTCTTCATCAGGCAGATGCGGTAGAACCGGCCTTCTTTGTTCAGGTATAAGTCGGCCATATTCCAGGTGGAATCCTCAAACTGAGCGTCGAAGAAAATCACCTCGGTGAATTTTTCGCGCTGCGTGGTGTATTTGTAGGTTGCGGCATCACCCACCCACGAGGCCACTTCATCGGCATTGATCCAGCTGCCGAACTGAATGTCGTAAAAGGTATCCCGGATATCCTGTGCCCGGGCCGATGCCGCAGCCAGCATGGCCGCCACCGCAAGGATCAGAGTTCTGGCTTTCATGTCTTTAGTGTTTGATTGCAAATATAGTCACAAGCGCCTTACTTTCCAAAATTTGTGCCTGTTACCCCTACGTCCCAGATCACCGAAGGCAGTTTTCTCCCGTCAAATCTGCGGGGAGATATGTAAGTCTCTCCTCGATTTGCCGAGGAAAACTGCCCGCCACTGGCTTGCGCGCAATCACTGCGCCCGAAGGTGTCGGGCAATGTACCTTCGGGAGCACCCGGCGGGCAAATACACCGACTCGGCGTCATTTCGAGGCCATTTTTGACGCCTAAACGGCAAATCCATGAGTTCGGCGTCATTTCGAGGCCATTTTTGACGCCCAAACGGCAAATCCATGAGTTCGGCGTCATTTCGAGGCCATTTTTGACGCCGAGTTGGCAAATCACGGGATTCGGCGTCATTTTAGCCCCGTTTTTGACGCCGAGTTGGCAAAAACACAAGTTGGGCGTCATTTGAGGGCCATTTTTGACGCCGAGTGGAATAATTCACGTGCTTCAGGCCCGAAAACCCTGGGAAACGGGCCGGAGGTGGATAAAATTTTGTATATTTGTACATTATGCATAGTGTAGTCATCTTCTGCTCTTCCAGTAGTGCGGCGCCGAGGGAGTTCAACGAGGCGGCGGAACGCCTTGTGAAGGGTCTCATAGCCAAGGGATACGGGATTGTGTCCGGGGGCACGGGGCTGGGAACGATGGGCGTGGTTTCCAATGCGGCAGCAAAAGGATACCACAAGGGAGTACTCCCACGCTTCATGAAGCGCCTGGCGTACAAGGGCCTCTCGGAAACCGTATTAACGGACACAATGGCGGAGCGCAAGGAGGCCATGAGGGAAGGCACGGTGGCGGCGATTGCCCTGCCGGGCGGGATCGGCACACTGGACGAGATAATCGAGACACTGGTGCTGAAAAAGCTGGGCCAGTACCACGGGCGCGTGATTGTCCTTAACCTGGACGGTTTCTTCGACAAGTTCCTGGCGCTGCTGGACCATTACGTGGCCACCGGGATGATGCCGCCGGAGGATAAGCAGCTCCTGGAGGTAATCGGCACTGAACAGGCACTGTTAGACAGTTTTCAAGAGATATGAGAAAATTAACCATACTGGCCGCTGTCCTGATGGCAGTAGCAGCCTGCAACCCCGCCGGCCGCAACATCGACATAACAAAGGCCGGAGCCAAAGCGGGCACAGATATAGACAATGCGCCCGTGATCCAGAAGGTGATTGACAGGCTCAGCAGCCAGGGCGGCGGAACCGTAACAATCCCCGCGGGAGATTTCATCACGGGGCCGCTGGAGCTCAAGTCCGGCGTGGAGCTGCATCTGGAGATGGGCGCCAGGCTGCTTGGGCTGCCGGATATATCGGCATATGAGAAGGCCCACTGGGTGAACGAAAAGGGCAAGGTATCTCCCCACTCCGCACTCATTTATGCGAATTTCCAGGAGAACATCGCCATCACCGGCCAGGGCACAATCGACGGTCAGGGAGGGCACCGCGCCTTCAAGGTTGGAAAGGCCGATCCCGGCGGAAGGCCGATGATAATCCTCTTCCGGGGCTGCCGCGATGTGGTGGTCAAGGATGTCAGACTGGAGAACTCGGCCCATTGGGTGCAGTACTATACGGATTGCGTGGGCGTGAGGGTGAGCGGCCTCAAGGTGTATTCGCATTGCAATTACAACAACGACGGCATCGACATAGAATCCAGCGACGTGGTGGTCACGGGCTGCATCTTCGACTCCGAGGACGATGCCATCTGCCTCAAGGGCACCGGCAACAACCTCTGCGAGAACGTGGCGGTTTCCAACTGCGTGGCGGCCTCCAACTGCAATGCCGTTAAGCTCGGAACCGGCTCATGCACCGGATACCGCAACATCTCCATCAGCAACATCACCATCCGCCACGCCAGCGAGGACAATTTCCGCCACTGGTCCACCAAGATAAAAGGCATCACCGCCCCGGTTACCGTGATTTCCGGCATAGCCGTGGAAGTGGTGGATGGAGGCATCTGCGAGAACGTGAACATCAGCAACATCGCCATGAGGGATGTGCAAACACCTATATTTATAAGGATGGGCCGACGCAGCACCAGCGAGGACAGCCACATGAGGGGCATCACCATCAGCGGTGTCACCGCCCACAGCGAAAGCATGATGTCCAGCTCCATCACCGGAGTGCCGGGCCTGTATCCGGAAGACATCTATCTGTCCGATATCGACATAACCGCCCCCGGCGGAGGCACTGCCGATATGGCCAAGCTCAAGGTCCCCGAGGCTGAGGACACTTATCCGGAGAACCGGAAACTGGGCCACATACTCCCCGCCTCCGGCCTCTATATCAGGCACGCCAACAACGTGTATCTGAACAACGTACGCTTCCATTTCCGTGAGCCGGACGCCCGCCCGCTCATAATCACCGACGACTGCAAAAACGTAGTTCAATGAGAAAGATCATCGGCCTGCTGAGCATATTTTTGTGCCTCGCCTGCGGAACGCCGCCAACCACCGGCCCGGAAGAAGTATTCAAGCTTCTGGATCTGGACAGGCCCGGGCTGGAAGAGGTAAAGGCAAACTGCAGCCAAGGCCGATGGGAAAAAGCCTCCGAGGCGCTTCTGGAGTATTACCGCACCAGGGAGGGAGTGTACATCCCCGGCCAGGACTCGCGGGAGGCATCGGACAAGGACAGGCTGTGGGCCGATGACGCCCTGCATCACACATTCCATGTGTTGGAAGATCCTGTGTGGAATTACGGACGCAACATCAACTGGGAGTACTGGCCGGAAAAGGACATAGAGATGCGCGTGCAGCTGCATCGGCAAGGATGGTGGACATCCCTGGGGAAAGTGTACTGCACCACCGGCAACGAGAAATACGCGCGGGAATACGTCTACGAGTTCCGCGACTGGGTTAAGAAGAACCCGTACAAGCCGTTCGAAACAGACCAGCAGGGCACGGTTAGCAGCGGCACCATCAGCATTGACTCCCCCAACGAATGCTTCGCCTGGAGGCCGCTGGAGGTTGGAATACGGCTTCTGCGCTGGCCCATGCAGTTCTCCCTCTTCATCGGCTCAAAGAACTTCACGCCGGAGTTCCTGATGGAGTTCCTGCTTGAATACCATCGGAACGCGTCGGTGCTGATGGAGTCGTTCAGCCCCTCCGGGAATCATCTCATCCATCAGTCCTCGGGCATCATCCGCGCGGGGATATGCTTCCCGGAATTCAAGGACGCGGAGTCCTGGATCAAGGCCGGCGTGGACAATCTGAACCGGGAAATCTCCCGCCAGAGCCTGCCGGACGGCTGCCATTTCGAGCTGGATCCGGGCTACCACATCGGCTTTGTAGAATCTTACAACGACGCCATCCAGGTTGCCATGAAGAACGGCCGATGGGATCTTTTCCCCCGGGAGCTTCTGGAGCAGCTGGTGCGCATGACCAACTATTACCTGGACTATTGCTATCCCGACAGCACTCACCCCTGCTTCAGCGACGCCCGCCGCCATGACGACCTTGCCGACATGGATCTCCTTGAGGATGTAAGCCGATACTGCGATTCCCCGCTGGAGATGTCGTTCAAGTCGTCGGGCCATCCGCAGAGCGGGTTCTATACTTTCCGAAACGGAAGGGCCGATGACAGCATCATCATGCCGATAAAGGCCACCGAACGCGGCATGTGGCATGCGCAGCCGGACTTCGGCACGTTCGAGCTCTGGGCCTTCGGCAAGGTGCTCATGCCCGATGCCGGGGCCTATACCTACTCCGGCGATGAGGAAATCGAGCGCCAGAGGGCATATTTCAAAGCAACGGCGCGGCATAATGCGCTCACCCTTGACGACAGGGATTACGACGATCCTCAGCCGGAGGTGATCGCCTGGAAGCCGGATGCCGGACTGCTCTGCGTGCAGCACCAGGCCTATGAGGGCCTCACTCGCCGCCGCAGCATCGAATTTATCGGCGGAAAATACTTCGTCATAACCGATGAAGTGAGCGGTCCGGCTGCCGGCAGGCTCACGCTTCGCAACGGCCTGGGCCCCGGTTCCTTAACTGAAACCGCCCCCGGCGAATTCATCTACAGGGACGGCGATGCCGCTTTGTGTATTAAAGTTACCGGGCCGGCCGGTTCCGCCGTCACGGTCGATAAAGACTGGTACAGCGAAGCCATGCACGAGAAGCACGAACGCCCCGTAATCCGCGTTGACGCCACCCGCTCCCCCGGCTCCGGCGTCCAGCGCTTTGTCACCGTCCTGCGCCCCTACATCGAACAGAATAATAATTAATATCATGAGGAAAATTATGTTTACACTTGCTTCCCTTGCAGCCCTCTTCGGTTGCGCCCCCAAAGGAAATGAACTCGTAAATCCAGACGGATACGTGCTGGAGCACCCCGCCATCGACGTTGCCGATCCCGTTGCAGTTGCCAAGTGGTGGTGCGAGAACCTGGGCTTCACAATGACTGTCCAGAAGGACGATCCCGCCCGCACAACGTTCATCGTGGACGCCACCGGCCGGGTAGCCTTTGAGATGTACCGTGCCCAGACCACTCCCGCGGCCCCGGATTACGCGTCGATGGATCCCCTCACCCTCCATTTCGGCTTCACCTCCAAGGATGTGGATGCCGATATCGAACGACTCACCAAGGCCGGCGCCACGCTCATCGAACATAAGAAAGTGCCGGGATTTGACGGTGCAATGCTGAAGGATCCCTTCGGAATCTCCATCCAGTTTGTAAAACGTGAAAACAGCGTATTGCTCAAGTAATATGAAAAAAGTCCTTTGTCTTGCCCTGCTGCTTGCAGGTATCAGCGCCTGGGCGCAGATTACGGTTTCACCCGAAGCCACCATCGGCCCCATCAAGCGCATGAATGCCGTGAACAACGGCCCGCGCATTAATAATTCGGAGCAGGTGTATACCAGCACGACAGGTTATTTCATGGCGGCAAATGTGGGCTATTCCCGTAACCACGACGCTGCGGGCTATGGCGCATACGGTGAGCATGTAGTTGATATATCCATCATCTTCCCGGATTTTTCCAAGAACCCCAACAAGCCGGAGTCCTA